>JAISTN010000429.1 GCA_031272565.1 Bifidobacteriaceae bacterium | reverse complement strand
GACCTGGTGATCCAGGTGGGGGCGCCGCCCTCAGCCGCCTCAGGCCTGCAGCGGATCGGCCGGGCGGGGCATCAGGTGGGCGCCGTCTCGCACGGCCTGATGTACCCCGTCTTCCGGGGCGACTTGGTGCCCTGCGCCGTCACGGCCGCCCGCATGCAGCAGGGGCAAATCGAGGCCTTGAGCGTACCCGCCAACCCGCTGGATGTCCTGGCCCAGCAGATCGTGGCCGCCGTCGCCATGGACACTTGGAGCCTGGATGAACTGGGGCGCCTGATCCGCGGCACCGCCAGCTTCGAGCACCTGGGCCAGCACTCGTTCGAGGCGGTGGTGGACATGCTGGCCGGCCGCTACCCCTCGGCCGATTTCGCCGACCTGAGGCCGCGCCTGGTGTGGGACCGCATCTCCGGCACCCTGACCCCGCGGCCGGGGGCGGCCCACCTGGCGCAGGTCTCCGGCGGCACCATCCCGGACCGCGGCCTGTACGGCGTCTTCCTGGCCGGCGACCAGACACCAGGTGGCCGGGCCGGCGGCAAACGGGTGGGCGAACTTGATGAGGAAATGGTCTACGAGTCCCGGGTTGGGGACACGTTCACGCTGGGTAGTTCAACCTGGCGCATCGTCGAAATTACGCCGCACGCGGTCTATGTCCTGCCGGCACCTGGCTTGCCGGGACGGCTACCGTTCTGGAAAGGCGACTCACCGGGCCGGCCGGCCGAACTGGGCCGCGCCATCGGGCAGTTCATGCGTGACATCCACGCTCAGGAACCGGCCGCCGCCGTCCAGGCGTTGACAGACCAGGGCCTGGACCCGTGGGCAGCTCAGAACCTGGTGGCCTACCTGCGGGATCAGACCGCAGCCACCGGTGTGCTGCCGGACGACAAGACCCTGGTGGTTGAGCGGTTCCAGGATGAGATTGGCGACCAACGCGTGATGGTCCATTCGGTCTGGGGGGGCCGGGTCAACGGAGCCTGGGCGGCCGTCTTGTCCCAGCGCCTGCAGGAACGCTACGGCATGGACGCCCAGGTGATGCACTCCGATGACGGCATCATGCTGCGCCTGCCGGAAACGGCTGACGATACGGCTTTGCGGCCGCTTGACCTGGTGCTGGAACCGGATCAGGTGATGGACGCCGTCACCATGGCGCTAACCCAGACGGCCCACTTCGCGGCCCGTTTCCGGGAGGCGGCGGCCCGGGCGCTGATCCTGCCGCGTAAGGCGCCTGGCAAACGCCAGCCGTTGTGGCAGCAACGCCACCGGGCCCAGCAGTTGCTGCAGGTCGCGGCCGGTTTTGGGGACTTTCCCATTGTCCATGAGGCCCTGCGGGAATCGCTCCAGGACGACTTCGACGTGCCGGCTTTGACCGACCTGATGCGGGCCGTGGCGGACCGCCAGGTCAAGGTGGTAGAGGTGTCCGGCAATACCGCCTCGCCGTTCGCCAAGGCGATGGCCTTTGGCTACACCGCCCAGTTCCTGTATGACGGGGACGCCCCGCTGGCGGAGCGCCGGGCCGCCGCCCTGACCCTTGACCCGGCCATGCTGGCTGAACTACTCGGCGCGGCCGGCGGGGGTGAGTTGGCGGATCTGCTCGACCCGGCCGTGGTGTTGCAGCTTGACGCTGAACTGGCCCGGCGGGTGCCGGAACGGCAGGTCAGCTCGGCCGAACAGTTGGTGGACTTGTTGCGGCAACTCGGGCCGCACGATGCCGCCGGCCTGGACGCCGTTACGGCGTCGGCTCCCCCAGCGGGCCCGGTGGAGACAGCGGACATGGCGGCCGCTGGCGTGGCGGATGATGGCACGGTTGAGCCTGGCACTGGAACCGAGGCCCACTCTGCCCCCGGCCAGCTTTGGTGGGCCTGGATCGATCAACTGGTGGCGGCCCGCCGCGTCATTCCGGTGCGGTTGGGGGGCCGCCCGGCGTGGGCTGTCATTGAGGACGCGGCGGCCCTGCGGGACGCCCTGGGGGTGGCCCTGCCGGCCGGCCTGCCAGAGGAGTTCCTGGACCCGGTGCCGGATCCATTAGGCGCTTTGATCAGACGTTATGCCCGCCGTCACGGCCCCTTCAGCGCCGTTCAGTTGGCTCAGGAGTTTGGCCTGGGCCCGGCGGTGGCAGCCCGGGAGTTGGGGGCCATGGCTCGAGCCGGGCACCTGACAGCCGGCCGTATCAGGCCGCTTGAGGCCGGCGGCCAAGCCGGCACCACGGACTACTGCGAACCGCAGATTGTCGCCCGGCTGCGCCGGCGTTCCTTGGCCAAGGCTCGCCAGCAGGTAGAACCGGTGGAAGCCCACGTGTTGGGTTCATTCACGCCCCGCTGGCATCAGATGGGCCGCTTGAAGGGGGCCGATGGCGTCCTGCAGGCCATCAGTGCCCTGGCGGGGGCGCCCTTGCCGGCCAGTGCCATCGAGGCCATCGTGCTGCCGGCCCGGGTCAAGGACTACCAACCAGCCATGCTGGATGAGTTGATCGCCTCCGGCGAGGTCTTCTGGGTGGGCCAGGGCCGGGCGGGTGGCACCGATGGCACGGTCCGCCTGCTGCTGGCGGACAGTGACGACACGGCCTTGGCGGATGCCGAACCGCCGCCCGCTGGATCGACCGCCGCCGCCCTGTTGGACCGCTGGCGCGGCGGCGGCGCCTTCGCCGCCCACGAGCTGGCGGAGAGTTTGGCGCCGGGTCCGGCCGGTCAGGTCTTAACCGAGCCTGAACTGCGCGAGGCCCTGTGGGATCTGGTCTGGGGTGGGTGGGTGACCGCCAACTCCCTGGCCCCACTGCGGGCCCACCTGGCCGGTGGCACCACCGCCCACCGCACTGCCCGCCGGGTCCGGGCCCGCACGGTGCTGCCCCGCAACTCCTGGACGCCCCGCCTGGCAGATCCCCGGTTGGCGGGCCGTTGGTCGTTGGCGCCCACCCCGGCCGCCCGCGGTCAGGGCCTGGGGCTGGAACAACGTCTGATGGCCACGGCCTCGGCCTTGCTGGAACGCCACGGCGTGCTGACCAAGGGCGCCGCCAGCACCGAGGCTCCTTTTGCCCAGCTTTACCCGGTCCTGGCGGCGCTGGAAGCTGGCGGCGCTGTCCGCCGGGGCTATTTCGTGGAACGCCTGGGCGGGTCTCAGTTCGCCTTGCCGCCCTGCCCGGACCAACTCCGCGCCGCCGCGGATGCCACCGACGCCATCGTCCTGGCGGCGGCCGACCCAGCCAACCCGTACGGCGCCGCTCTGCCCTGGCCGGAGCACCCGGCGGCTCACCGGCCGGGCCGGGGGCCCGGCGGCCTGGTGGTGCTGGTGGACGGCCACCTGGCCCTCTATCTAGAGCGGGGCGGGCGCACTGCGCTGGCCTTCAACCAGGGGGACGTCAAGGCGGACGCCAAAGGGGACGCCAAGGCGAACGCCAAGGCGGAAGCCCAGGTTGGAACTGGGCCGGAGGACCGGTCAGAGGTTCTACCAGGGGACCAGCCCGCGGCCCAGGCCCGCTTCGAGCGGGCCGCCCGGGCGCTGGCGGAAAGGGTGGCCGCCGGGGGCATTGGGACCCTGAAGATCAGCCGCCTCGACGGACAGGACGCTCTGCAGGCGCACGCCGCCCTCAGCCCGGCCACGCGGGCCCTGGTGGCCGCCGGCTTTGCCGTCACACCGTCCGGCCTGACGCTGAGGGCCAAGGTGTAAGGCCATGCCGGAAGGTGACATTCTGCGCCGTGTGGCGATTCGCCTGAGCCAGGCCCTGACCGGCTATCCGCTGACCTACTGCCGGTTCCGCTGGCCCACTTTGGGCGGGGTCGACCTGACCGGCCAGGTGATCGAGCAGATCGAGGCCTACGGCAAGCACGTCCTGATGCACCTCGACACGGGTTTCACCTTGCGCACGCACCTGCGCATGGACGGCGCCTGGATCGTGGAGAAGGCGGCCAGTGGCGGCCAGCCGGCGGCCGGCTCGCGAGCCGGTTCGTGGCAGGCCAGGGCGGTGCTGGGCACGGTGCGTTGGATCGCCATCGGGCACAAACTGGGCATGGCGGACCTGCTGCGCACCAGGGATGTGGGCCGCCTGCTGGGGCCGCTTGGGCCGGACGTGATGGCACCGGGCTTCGACGCGGTGGCGGCCGCCGCCAGGGTGACGGCCCAAGGTGAGCGCGGTATTGGCGCCACCTTGTTGGATCAGCGGGTGGTGGCGGGCATTGGCACCATCTACATGGCTGAATCGTTGTTTCATTGGCGGGTCAGGCCTAACCGGCCCGCCAACCAGGTGCCGGACGTGCCTGGCCTGTTGACCTATGCGTCTAAGATCCTGCGGCGGTCCGTCATGGCCCGCACCCCCACGGCCACAGGTGACACCACCCGGGGCCACGAGTCATTGGTGCACGGCCGGGAGCACCAACCGTGCCGGCGCTGCACCACTCCCATCGAGGTGATGCGGGTGGGCCAGCCGCCGTTGGACCGCCCAGCCTTCTACTGCCCTAGTTGCCAACCAGGCTGAGGGGCATGGAGGGTCTTGTCCTCCAGTCTTAGCGCATCGCCAGGGGGTGGGAGTCGTCCAGCAAGGCCTCGGGGGTGTCCGGGATCCAGGCGCCTTCTTGGGCCGCGATTCGGTCAGAAGCTTCGCGCAGCGTGGCCCACAGCGGCATGGCCAGGGCCTGGCAGATCGACGCCAACAGTTCGGAGCTGGCTTCCTTTTGGCCCCGCTCCACTTCGCTCAGATAGCCCAGCGAGACCTTGGCGGCCGCGCTGACCTCCCGCAAAGTGCGGTGCTGACGCAGGCGGACCGCCCGCAGCACCTGGCCCAGTTCGTACCGCAGCAGCGGCGCTTCCGGCTCGGTGCCATCGCCGGCCTCACCGTCCGGCAGTTGCACCGGAGGGGCCATGATCGGCAGCAGGGGCGAGGTGGATTTGACGATGCGGAAACGCTTGGCGCCGTTGGCCGTCCGCAACTGGGTCGCATGGAAGGGATGTTGGCTGTTCACGTCAGTGTCAACGCACTGACCGCCGTTTATATTCCCGTGGTTTGCCGGATAGTGGCTTCAGCCAGTTCGAGGGCCCGGGTCACCACTAGGGTGCGGACGGTGGCTCGGTCGCCTTCCAAACGCAGGGCCCGTACCGCCGGTTCGTCCTTGGCCCAGGACACTGCTACGAAGGCAGTGCCCGGTTCGGCGCCATCGGCCGGCTTGGGACCGGCCACCCCGGTGGTGGCAATACCCACGTCGGCGCCCATCACGCGCCTGACACCGACCGCCATTTGGCCGGCCGTGGTGCCGTTGATGGCACCGCGTGTCGCCAGCAGTTCGGCATCGACCCCTAACACGTCCCGCTTGACCTCGTTGGCGTAGGCCACCACGGCCCCGCGCAGCACATCGCTGGCCCCAGGCACGTCCACGATCACCGCGCTGACCAATCCGCCGGTCAACGATTCGGCCGTGGCCACCGTCAGGTGGTGTTCGCGCAGCAGGTCGACCAGTTCTTCGGCCCGTTGGTCGTTGTCGAGTCCGCCCAGCTTGCGGAATGGGGACATCTCGCTCTCTCCTGCTCCAGTGTGACTTGTGTTACTTGTCTTCGGGAATGCCAAGTGTCTCGCGGGCCTGGGCCACCCGGCGGCGGATTTCCGCCAGCCGTTCTTCTAGGGCACTGGTGGCCGCCGATGGCGCCTTAGGGCTGCCTTCGGGCGCGGCCGGGCCGCTGCCGGTCGATGTGGCTGGGGCCGGGGTGGGCCGGGACGGCACAGTTGACCCGTCCGCCGGCCGGGGCGCGGCACCGGGGATCACGCCGGCCTTGGGAGCCAGCCCCGCCCGCGGGGCGGAGGCCGCCGGCACCGCCGGGTTGGGCCTGGCCGAAGCCGCAGCGCCTCCTGGTGCCGGCGCGGCCGCGGCCGGCCGGCTGGAGGGACCCGCCGTGGGTGT
>JAISTN010000368.1 GCA_031272565.1 Bifidobacteriaceae bacterium | reverse complement strand
GCGGTGGCGATGTAGAAGTGCGACGGGTCGGCCTTGGCCGTGGCCTTGATGCCTTCGGCCCAAGTTGTGATGGCGGCGAGGGCGGCGTCACGCTCGGCCGTGTCCAAGCCTTCCGTGAGCGTGGCTAGGTACAGGTTGTCGGCCACCAGTCCCGAGTACGGCGAACAGGAGTAGAACTGGTCCTCCGTGGCGGCGAGGCAGGCTTCGACACCGATGCTGGTATTGGTCAGCGGGACGTAGGTGAACGCCAGGTACGGCACGGCCAAGGGATCCTGTGCCTGGTAGTCCTCGGTCCAGCGCTGGTAGATGCCCACGCGGTCCAGGATCTGCAGCAGCGATACCCGAGTGCCGCAGATTTCAAGCGTGAGGTAGGTCAGGTTGAAGGCGTCTAGATACTGCGACAGGTCGCACTTCATCAGCCAGTCAAGGCTGGTGTCGCCAATTGCCTCCCCATGCCAGGGGTTGCTGTTGCTGCCGGCTGCCTCGAGCAAGGCCGCCTTGATGTCGGTGCCCTCGATGAACACGTCCTGAAGGGTGAACGAACCGGGCGCCTGGGTGAGAACCGGGTCGCAGCCAAGCTCGGTGCAGGTCATGGCCCACATGTCGTCCGGCGCCGTCATGGCATTGCCGCCCGGGGCGGTGCCGTACAAGGTCTTGCCGGACCCCGAGCCGGCAGCGGCGTCATCGGCCACCAGAGGAACATAGCCCGCCACGGCCGCGGTTCGCTGACCCTGGGCGGAGAGCATCGCCTGTTGCGCCAGGCGAGCCGGGCTGCCGGCCGGTTCGTCCTGCCGGATCACGCTGTAGTAGGCGGTGGTGTAGGGGTACTCCTGGGCGGCGATGGTTTGGTGGTTGGGGGCGATGCCGTCGATGGCGATGAGTTTCGTTTCGGTGCGGCCGGGTGCTGGGGCGGCGTCGGTGCCATACATGGCGGTGACGTAGTAGTAGTACGAGTAGCCGAGGGCGCCGCCTCGGTTGTTGTAGGCGGCAACCGCTTCGATCAACTCGCCCATTTGCCCGGCGACCATCTCGGTGGGTGGCTCGGCCAGCGGCGTGTCAGCCATCACCAGCGACAGCAGGCCGGTTTGGGAACCCGAGTTTTCGGGGCGCTGGTAGGCGGCGATGGCGCCGGCCGGGCCACCGAGATCGGACCAGTCCGTGATCTCTCCCGAGTAGATGCCCTTGATCTGGTCTTGTGTCAGTGAGTCGACCGGGTTGTCCGGGTTGGTCAGGAAAACGAAGGCTTCGCGGACCACCGGGGTGACTTCGAGTTCGACGCGGCGTTGGGTGGCGTAGGCCAGTTCGTCTGCGGATGGTTCGGTCACCAGGATCAGGTCGACCTCGCCGTCAATCAGGCGGTGATAGGCCTGGTCGGTTTTGGTGAAGCCCTCCGCTTCGGAGGTCGTCTCCGTGCCGGTGAAGTCCTTGATGAAGGCCAACGCCAACGGGTGCGTGGCGGTCGAGGCGTCGATCTTGGGGAAGCAGTCGCGCCTGCCGTAGGCGAACTCGAAGCCGGCCTTGGCCAGGGTCTCGCAGGTCGCTGGCGTGGGTGAAGGTGATGGCTTTGGTGAGGGTGTGGCGGTGGCCGATGTCGCCCGGCTGGGCTGCGGGGCGGGTGTGGCCGTGGCGCTGGGCGCGGCCAGCGGTGTGGCGCTGGACGAGCAGGCCGCGAACGTGACGCCGCCGGCCAGTCCGGCGGCCAGGGCCACGGCCCCGGCCAACAGGCGGGTTTGAGGGGTGGTGAGGGACATCGGGACCTCCTTGGATGGGGGCCGGGAGGCCATGGGTAGCCTCCCGGCGGGACATTGGAGGAGTGTCCGGCAGTGGCGTTGGCGTTACACCCCGGCCGCTACCAGAAAGTCGTCACCCGGGGACGGGTCCCAGGTGACGACTCTTCTCGCGGGGGTTCGTCAGGCGGGGACGGGTCCCAGGTGACGACTGCCGGCTTGCGGAGATGGCCACCCGGGTCCAGGTCCCAGGTGGCCAAACTCGGGGCCGCCGGGACCCAAGGGGAGATGCGGTGAGTAATTTCAACTGTCCACAGGCCGGGGCGGTCGCTAGGGGAGGCCCCGCGTGTCGCGGCCTAGCCTGGCCGGCATGGGAGACGCCGATGACGTGCTGGCTCGCCTGCGGCTCAGGGCCCGGCTGACCGAGGCCGAGGCCGAGGCGACCGCGGGCGGCGCCGCCGCCGTGGTTGGTGGCGGCGACGCCCGGGCGGGTTTGCCCAGGGCGCGGCACCGCCGTGAGCGCCTGCCCCGGGGCGGGCCGGCCGCCCGGCTGGCGCAGCGGCTACGGTGGCGCGTCAGTTGGCGGGCGGTGGTGGGCTGCGGCGTGGTGTTGGTGGCCGTGTTGCTGGTAGCGGTGATCCCCAAGGTGGCGGCCGGTTGGGTGCGGGGGAGTGACAGCAGCGGCGAGTTGGTGTTCGGCAGCGCGACTGCCCTGGCGGCCGATGGCGCCTCTGGGACAGGGACGGACAACGACCAGAAGGGCAATGCGGGCAGTGACCAGGCGGTGGGTAGCGGTGAGCCAAGCCAAGAGGTAGCAGCGCAGCCCGTCTGGGTGGTCTACGTGGCCGGGGCGGTGGCCCAACCAGGCGTGGTGGAGCTGGCGCCGGGTAGCAGGGTGGTGGACGCAGTCGACGCCGTGGGCGGAGCCCTGGCCGCAGCGGATCTAAGCGGCCTCAACTTGGCGGCGCCGGTGGTGGACGGTCAGATGATCTACGTGCCGCTGCCAGGCGAGACGCCGCCCGCTGGAGCGGGCGGCGGGGCGGCTCCAGGCGAGACTTCGGCCGGCAGCGGCGCCGCCCTGGTCAACGTCAACACGGCCAATGCTGACGAACTGACCGCGCTGCCCGGCATCGGGCCGGTGCTGGCGGGCCGGTTGGTGGCCTACCGGGAGGCCAA
>JAISTN010000232.1 GCA_031272565.1 Bifidobacteriaceae bacterium | reverse complement strand
GAAAACTCGCAGTTGACACTTGATGGTCCTGCGGGCCGTCCCAGCCGGGGTGAAAACTCGCCTTTTCCCCGACCTGCCTCTACCCGCCAAGCCCACCAACCCGGTCATCCCCGGCCAGGCGCCGCAGACCCAGCGACCCGTGAACCTGCCGCTGCCAGCCAAGCCGACCACCCTAGGCATCCCCAGCCAGTCGTCGCAGACTCAACGACCCGTGAACCTGCCTCCACCCACCCAGGGCCACCAACCCGGTCATCCCCGGCCGGGCGTTGCAGACCTGTTCACCTCACTGGCCTGCCGCCACCCAGCCAAGCCCACCAACCCGGTTATCCTCAGCCAGACCGTCCCAGGCTGGTCTGTCCGTCCACCCAACCAACGGCCAACTTGTCGTGACCACTCAAGCTGACCCCGCCAGACCGTCCCTAGCCCGCGTGGCTGGCCGGGCAGATGCCCTGTGGCGTGGTCGGCAAAGTGATCATCAACGCCGGCGACCTGGCCTACCGCAGCAAGGATGGCATCGCTGTGGTGTCGCTGACTCTGCTGGGCCCGCGGCCGCCCCACCGCGCCCAGGTGATGAGGTGGGCGAGCTTGCACCCCGATGCCGGGTGGGACCTTGGGTCCTGGAGGTTGGTGAGTGCCGGGCATAGGCTCGCCAATGAGGCGGCTGACCCCAGCGCCAACGTTGGCGCACAGGCCGGTCTCCTGAACTCAGTCTTAGTCCCAGCATGAAGGAGTCAGACAATGAAAAGAGTTCGACTGTTGGCGCCGGTGCTGCCATTGGCGGCGCTGTTGGCACTTGGGCCAATCTCTTTGGCTCAAGGCGAAGAAGGGGGGGGGCTTCGATGTGGCGGCCCTGCCCGAATCAGAAACGCTAGGCCCGGCCTATGATGCCGTGAGCGGTCAAGTGGACGTCTCAAGCGGAAACGAAGTTTCAATCATGGCGATGGCCTGGCCGGTGGAGGGTATTTTGACTCTGCTGCCCACCGACATTCCCATCTTTCCCGTTGCCATTGTGAAAGCGGATGACGCGGGCTACTACTCAATCACGCTTGATCCTGAGACCATTCCAGAAGGCTACATGGATCAAGATGGCCGGGTTGACCTGGAATTGCGGGTCACCGATGGCGAGGACCAAATCACGTGGGGTCTGACGATCTTCCGGGTGCCGGGTGCCGATCCGGCGGCCGGTCAGGCAGTCTGGGCGGCCAATCCCGAGCAACTAGATGAAGGCCCGCAGGATGCCGAGGATGTCGAGGCCCGGCACGTTGTGCTAGACCTGGAGGAGGGCGCGGCGACTGATTCGATCTTCGCCGAGGACCCGAACGCGACCCTGGATGAGGTCTCCGGCCTGGAACCGATGGAAACCGCGGTGGTCGAGGCCGAATCCGACTATGCGGTGCTGGCTGACGTGGCTGCGGAGACCGACCCCGTCGCGGATCAGGTCGGCGTTGGGGGTGTGCCCGGCTCGCCTGCCACGGGTGCGGCGGTGTTGCTGCCAGCCAAAGCTGTGCTGGACCGGGCTGAGCGGATGCACGGTTCCGCGCTGTGCGGCACCTCGAAGGGTTCGTTGGTGACGGGCGTGTCGGAGAAGTTCTTGGTGATGCAGGGCGCCACCGGCGCGAAGGCTACGGTCACGCAGACGGTCAGCACCAAGCACACCTTGGGTTTGGTGGCGGCGTTCACAAGTGGTTCTAAAGTCGTCAAGGTCACGGCTGGCGGCACCAAGACGGTCACCACCGCGATGAGCGCCACCTCGGGCAGTTACACGGATGCGCGCACAGTTTACAACAAGGTCAACTACCGGATCTACTTGAGTGACTGCAATCCGACAGTTCGTGACTATAGGCCGGAGAGTTTCCATTCCTTGTTGTCTTCCCTCAACTGGACCACCAGCAAGACGCCGACCAGTACTGAGAAAAGCAAGAACTGTACTTTGTACTCCAATGGCTCAATGACAAAGATTCAAGGCAGCAACATCGAGTACAGCAGTGGGGTGACAATCAAAGCCGGTGTGACCGCCTCGGCCAAGGCGTCGTTTACCAAGGAGGTCAGTGTGACCTGGAAGTTCACCAAGAAGACTTGGTTGTGTGGCAGTACCTCATCTGGGCCGGTGGCATCTCCGTGGACTTACGCCGCCGTCTACTGATGGCACAGCGAAAGAGGTTGTGTTCGGCCGCGCTGGGTCTGGCCGCCTGCTGCCTGCTGGCGGCGTGTGGTTCAGGCTCAGCGGGGCCAGCAATAGTCGCGCCCTGGTTGGAAGATGCGAGGTTGACGAGCTATGAGACCCCGGACGGCGGAGTTGAGCAGCCCTTTGTGCTTGGCGGCTACCGGATCTGCGTGGAGGGTACCCAAAGCGGCACCGTGACGGCGGTCACCTTGGCGGAGGCCCACGGTGTCGAACTGGAGACTTGGACGGTCCGGTTGCCGGAAAGCGAGTTCCTGGGTGCGGCGGAGGGTTCCCTGGTGGACAACGACATCATCCCAGGCGTTGACACTGTGTCGGTCCCGTGTGACACCGACGGGCCGTTGGGAGAGTTGCTGGTGCAGGTCAGCCGGACCGATCCGGAGGTTGGCTGGTTCGACGGCTATGACATCGCTTGGGAAGCCGGAGGCCACACCGGCGTGATCCTGTACCGGACCGCCCTGACGTTGTGCGACGCGAGCCTGTACACCAATGAGGAGGCCTGTCCAGACCCACCCGAATAGGCGCCAACAGCCCGCAACTTGGACAATGATCGTGGACACCGGACTTCTGGTGTCCACGATCATCAACTGAGACGCCGGGCCATTCGGCCGCTGGGTGGCCATCTGGGCCACGTTCCTACCGGACAACTCGCTTGGCCGGGAGGTGGCCGCCCGGGAAGCCTAACTTGTTCCCAGGACCGTCACGGCCTCCGCCCGCGCGGCAGCGGTCAGGTCCCGGTCCAGGGACGCCAACGGCAATTGCAGCGCCATGGCATGGGCCAGGTACAAGGCGTCATAGGTGGTCAGCCCGTGCTTGGTGGCCAGTTCGGCGACCCGCTGAATCTCCGGCTGGTGTGGGGAGGGCATGATGCCCAACCGGGCCAGCCGGGCCAGAGACCCGGTCACGTCGGCCTGGTCGATGCGGCCCTTCCGGGCGGCCAACACCAACACGTTCGCCACCTCCAAAGCCCACAGTGGTGGCACGTAGGCGCCGTTTTCAACTACCCACGCCTCAAGCTGCACGGCTTGGGGAGTTCGCTCATCGCGGAACAACCAAGCGCAAGCGGCTGAGGCCTCTAAGATGGCCGGCATCAGCGGCGACCCTCTGCGATCAGGTCTTTGATCCTTAAGCCGCCCAGGCTCATGTGCTCGGCCGCCGCCTGGATCTCGGCCGCTGCACGCCGGGCATCCTCCCGTGGCTCCACTTGAGTCACCGGCACCAATTTGGCCACCGGCCGGCCATGTTTAGCCACCGTGATGGTCTCGCCGGCGGCGGCCCTCACTAGCAACTCGGAGAAATGCGTCTTGGCTTCGAAGGCCCCGATGGCATCAGCACTCACGCAAACAGACTAGTTGGCATCTGGTTGATTCTCAAACAAGGCGCCCGATGCCGACCTGATCAGGCAGGTGGCTAGGTGCAGTCCAAGGTGGCCACTTCCCCGCTCACGAACGTTCGTCCCCCGCGACCCGTCCCATCTGACGACTCGCTTCGCCCGGGGGTGGCCACCCGGGTCCAGGTCCAAGGTGGCGAAGCCTTTGCTGGTCTCGTCAGGCTGGGACGGGTCCCAGGTGACGACTGCTGCCGTGGGGTTCGTCAGGTGGGGACGGGTCCGAGGTGGCGAGAGCCGTTGCCGGGTCGGCCACCGGGGTCCGGGGCCCAGGTGGCCACTTCCAGGGCCCCTTCGGCCCGAGGTTGGCCACCCGGGTCCAGGTCCAAGGTGGCCAGTTTCCGGTCGAGTTGGCCACCCCGGGTCCAGGTCCAAGGTGGCCACTTCCACGGCCCCGCCGGCCCCGGGTGGTGTCGACTGGTTTGCCGGTGGTTGGGTTGGGTGACGCAATGGCCGGGGACGATGGGGTTGGGCCGGCCTGGGTGGTGTCGACAGGTTGGCTGGTGGTTGGGCGGGGGCGGGCAGGCCGGGTCTTGGCGAAACAGAAAGTGGGAGACAACACGCGGTTTTGTGGCAGTCGAGGCGTCCGGTAGCCGAAATTCGGGCGGCTGCGCCCGGGCCGTCATCGGCGGCAAGCCTCTGACCTGCGCAAACATTCCCGGCCTTTGACTGGGATTACCGGCCTGGGTGTCCCCGCGCCACAAAACCGGCCGTTGTCTGCCACTTTCGGTCTCTCAACCCTTGACCCACTGGCTGGCCGGGATCAGCGGGGTTCCTCAGCCCGGTCTTGGTCGCGTTCAACCCACCGG
>JAISTN010000216.1 GCA_031272565.1 Bifidobacteriaceae bacterium | reverse complement strand
CGCGGTGAACTGCCCGGAATGACCAAGTCGAGCTGGTAAGCAACTACACCGCAGGTCCCGCGGCCGCCATAGGGCACCAAGGGAAACCCCGGTGAGGAAGGGCAACGAGAACCCACATGACAATGACAGATCCGATCGCGGACATGCTGACACGCATCCGCAACGCCAATTCGGCCCACCACGATTCGGTGGACATGCCTTACTCCAAGATCAAGGCTGGCATCGCCACCATCTTGCAGCAGGAGGGCTACATCGCCGGTTGGTCCCAGGAAGAGGCGCCGGTGGGCTCCACGCTGCGCGTCCAACTGAAGTACGGCGCCGGCCGTGAGCGGGCGCTGGCCGGTGTGCGGCGCATCTCGAAGCCGGGTTTGCGCGTGTACGCCAAGTCGACGGCTTTGCCCCGGGTGTTGGGCGGGTTGGGTATCGCCATCCTGTCGACCTCGTCGGGCTTGCTGACGGACAAGCAGGCGGCCAAGAAGGGCGTGGGCGGGGAAGTCCTCGCCTACGTGTGGTAAGGGAGGCGTAGACAGTGACATCGCGTATTGGCAAAATCCCGGTACCCGTGCCTGCCGGCGTGGACGTGACGATTGACGGCCGCACGGTGACCGTCAAGGGCCCCAAGGGCACCTTGAGCCGTGTACTGCCGGAACCGGTGACGGTAGCCCGGGGCGAAGACGGCGCCGTGGTGCTGACCGTGCCGGATGAGGAACGCCGCTCCCGGTCGATGCACGGCCTATCCCGCACCCTGGTGGCCAACATGGTGACCGGTGTGACCCAGGGCTACACCAAGGTCATGGAGATTGTTGGCACCGGTTACCGCGTGGTCGCCAAGGGCTCAGACCTGGAGTTCTCACTTGGCTTCTCACACCCGGTGGTGATCAAGCCGCCGGAGGGCATCAGCTTCACGGTGGAGATCCCCACCCGGTTCACGGTCTCCGGGATCGACAAGGAGCAGGTGGGCGAGGTCGCGGCCAACATTCGCAAGTTGCGCAAGCCGGAACCCTACAAGGGCAAGGGCGTGCGCTACCAGGGCGAAGTGGTGCGCCGCAAGGTTGGAAAGGCTGGTAAGTAACCATGGCTAACGCATCCAGGACCGCGGCCCGCGTCAGGCGGCACGCCCGCGTGCGCAAGTATGTGACGGGCACCGCCGAGCGTCCCCGCCTGGTGGTGACCCGGTCGGCCCGCCACATGGTGGCCCAGGTGATCGACGACGCCGTGGGGCACACGTTGGTTTCGGCTTCCACCATGGAGGCTGATCTGCGGGCGGCCAGTGGCGACAAGACGGCCAAGGCCCGCCAGGTGGGCGAGTTGGTGGCCAAGCGGGCGTTGGACGCCGGCATCAGCACCGTGGTGTTTGACCGCGGCGGAAACAAGTACCACGGCCGGGTGGCCGCTGTGGCCGATGGCGCCCGCGAGGGCGGGCTGACCCTCTAGGAGCACCATGAGCATCGAAAACGGAAGGCAGATCTGATGGCTGCAGAGCAGCGCGAGCAATCCGACCGCCGCGATGGCGACCGTCGCGGTGACGGCCAGCGCCGTGATTCCCGCCGGGATGGCGGCGCCCGGCGCGGCAACCGCGAGGCCGATGAGCGGAGCCAGTACCTGGAGCGGGTGGTGTCAATCAACCGCGTAGCCAAGGTGGTCAAGGGTGGCCGTAGGTTCCAGTTCACCGCCCTGGTGGTGGTGGGCGACGGCGACGGCCTGGTTGGTGTTGGCTACGGCAAGGCGAAGGAAGTGCCGGCCGCCATTGCCAAGGGCGTGGAAGAGGCCAAGAAGTCCTTCTTCAAGGTGCCACGCATCCAGCAGACCATCCCGCACCCCATCCAGGGTGAGGCCGCCGCTGGTGTGGTTTACCTGCGGCCTGCCGCCCCTGGCACCGGCGTGATTGCCGGCGGTCCGGTGCGCGCGGTGCTGGAGTGCGCCGGCATTCATGATGTGTTGTCCAAGTCGCTGGGCAGCTCCAATGCGATCAACATTGCCCACGCCACCGTGGCGGCGTTGAAGTCGCTGGAAGAACCGCAGTCGGTGGCCGTGCGCCGCGGGCTGCCTTTGGAAGATGTGGCCCCGGCGGCGCTGTTGCGGGCGCAGGCGGCGGGTGCCGCCCAGGAAGAGAAGTGAAGTGATGGCGACGCTCAAGGTCAAGCAGGTCAAGTCCGCCATTGGCGGTAAGCAATACCAGCGTGACACGTTGCGTTCCCTCGGTCTGCGCAAGATTGGTCAGACCGTGGAGAAGGACGACAAGCCCGAAATCCGGGGGATGATCCGCACCGTGGCCCACCTGGTGACCGTGGAGGAGATCAAGTAACCATGGCCGAACCAAAGGAAGAAGCTGTGACCGAGGCTGTGGCAGAGGCCAAGGCCGCCGCGCCCAAGAAGGCTGCCGCCGCCAAGCCGGCCAAGGCTGCCGCCGCGAAGGCGGAAGCGAAGGTCGAAGAAGCGGCCGAGGCGAAGGCTGAAAGCAAGCCTGCCGCCAAGGCTGCGGCGCCCAAGAAGGCTGCGGCCGCCAAGGCGGAAGCGAAGGTCGAAGAAGCGGCCGAGGCCGTTGAGGCCAAGGTTGAAGCGAAGGCTGCGGCGCCCAAGAAGGCTGCGGCCGCCAAGGCGGAAGCCAAGGCCGAAGAAGCTGCCCAGGCAGTAGAAGCCAAGCCGGCCAAGGCGACATCGGCCGCCAAGGCGGAAGCCAAGGTGGAGGAAGCTGCCGAGGCCGTTGAGGCCAAGCCGGCCAAGGCCGCCAAGCCGGCCAAGGCGACATCGGCCGCCAAGGCGGAAGCCAAGGCCGAAGATGACGAACCGGCCGGCAAGGTCCACGTGCTCAAGGTGCACCACCTGCGCCCGGCGCCGGGGGCCAAGAAGGCCAAGCAGCGGGTAGGCCGCGGCGAGGCCTCCAAGGGCAAGACGGCCGGCCGTGGCACCAAGGGCACCAAGGCCCGCAACCAGGTGCCAGACCGCCTGGAAGGCGGCCAAATGCCCATGCACATGCGCCTGCCCAAGCTGCGCGGGTTCAAGAACCCCTTCCGGACCGTCTACCAGGTGGTCAACCTGGACCGCCTGGAGCAGCTTTACCCGGAGGGTGGTCAGGTGACGGCTCAGGACTTGGCGGCCCGTGGGGCCGTGCGGCCAGGCAAGCCCGTCAAAATCCTGGGCGAGGGTTCGCTCAGTGTGAAGTTGGATGTGACGGTCGACGCTCTGTCCGCCTCAGCCAAGGAGAAGATCGTTGCCGCTGGCGGGACAGTCAACGACTGACCGCTACAGTGAGTACGGCCAACTGCGCCTGACGGCGTGAGCGGCCAGGAAGACCATCAGGAGGACTAGTGCTCGGGTCATTCGCAAAGGCGTTCAGAACGCCTGACCTGCGCCGCAAGCTGCTGTTCACCATTGGCATCATCGTGGTGTACCGCGTGGGTTGCTTCATTCCCTGCCCGGGTGTGAACTACGGCGCCATCAAGGCGATCACCGATCAGTCATCGGAAGACGGCGTGGCCGGCATCCTGAGCCTGATCAACCTGTTCTCCGGTGGGGCGCTGCTCAACTTGTCGGTCTTCGCGTTGGGCATCATGCCTTACATCACGGCCAGCATCATCATCCAGTTGCTGCGCGTGGTGATCCCGCGGTTCGAGGCCCTGCACAAGGAGGGCCAGTCCGGCACCGCCAAGCTGACCCAGTACACGCGTTACCTGACCATTGCGCTGGCCGTCTTGCAGTCGACCGTGACCATCACCAGCGCCAGGACCGGCCAGTTGTTCGGCACCAACTCGGATGGTGCGGAAGACCTGTTCTACAACGGCGGCTCCGGCGTCACCATCTTCCTGATGATCCTGACCATGACGGCCGGCACCGGCGCCATCATGTGGCTGGGCGAACTGATCACCGAAAAGGGTGTGGGCAACGGCATGTCGCTGTTGATCTTCACCTCGATCGTGGCTGGCTTCCCCGGTTCGATGGCCCAGGTGCTGGGCACCACCAACGGCTGGCGGAACTTCGTGGTGGTGTTGCTGGTGTTCGTGGCGGTGATTGCCGCCATCGTCTTCGTGGAACAGTCGCAGCGCCGTATCCCGGTGCAGTACGCCAAACGGATGGTAGGCCGGCGCACCTATGGAGGTTCGTCAACCTACATCCCGATCAAGATCAACATTGCCGGCGTCATCCCGGTCATCTTCGCCAGTTCGCTGCTGGCCTTGCCCTACATGGTGGTGCAGTTCGCGGATTCGACCACAACCAA
>JAISTN010000200.1 GCA_031272565.1 Bifidobacteriaceae bacterium | reverse complement strand
GCGGCACCAGGCCCGGGTATTGCAGTACGGCGCTCATCACCTGGTGTTCGGTGTGAACCACTTGATCCTGGGGGCTTTGGGTGCGTGACAGGGCCGGCCGCCGGGCCGCCGGCCGCATTGGCCCGGGCCCGGGCTGATCCTCCGGCGGCGGCGGTGGTTCATCCTCTGGGGGGGCACCCCGGCGGGCAGGGCTGGGCCGCCCAGCTCCTGACCTGGCTGCTCTGACCGCCCGGCGGACCTCGCCTTCATCCAGCCCCACCCAGCCGGCCAACAGCCGGGTGTAGTCGCCGCGCATCGCGACGTCCCTGATGCCGGCCACCATGGGTGCCGCCAAACGCAGGCCCATGACGCGGCCCTCCACCGTATCCAGGTCCACCGTGCCGAGGGCCGTCTTGATGGCGAACTTGAACATCGGCTCCGCCTTGGCCACCAGGTCCACCAGCGCCTGTTCGCCGCGTTCCTGCCACAGCTCGCAGGGGTCCTTGCCACCCGGGGCCACCGCCACGAAGGTCTGGGCGTAAAAGTGCTGGTCCTCCGCGAAAGCGCGCATGGCGGCCTTCTGCCCGGCCGCGTCCCCGTCAAAGGTGAAGACAACCTTGCCGCCCACCGCGACGCCATCGGACAACATGACCCCGGCCGAGGGGCTGGCCTGGTCACCTAGCAGCCGCCGGACCACCCGGATATGGTCCGCCCCAAAAGCCGTGCCACAGGTCGCCACCGCCTCCTCCACGCCGGCCAGGTGCATCGCCATGACGTCGGTGTAGCCCTCCACCACCACCACCCGGCGGCTCTTCGCGATGGCCTTCTTGGCCAAGTCCACCCCGTATAGCACGGTCGACTTGCGGTAGAGCGTGGTTTCCGGCGTGTTGAGGTACTTGGGCCCCGGATCGTCTTCCAGCAGGCGCCGCGCGCCGAAGCCCACCACGGCGCCGGTCAGGTCCCGGATGGGCCACATCAGGCGGCCCCGGAAGCGGTCGTAGACACCACGCTGCCCCTGGGAGACCAGCCCGGAGGCCATCAGTTCCGCCTCGGTGAAGGCCTTGCCGCGCAGGTGCCGCAGCAGGCCGTCCCAGCCCTGCGGCGCCCAACCCACCCCAAAGTGGTCCGCCGCCACTCGGTCGAAACCGCGAGCCCGCAGGAAGTCCCGGCCTGGGCGGGCGTCCGGGCCCGCCAACTGGTCCACAAAGTATTCGGCTGCCAGGCGGTTGGCCTCGATCAGCCGGCCCCGCGCCGGGCCCTCGCCGGTCCCCCGGCCTGGACCCCCGCCCGCCAGTTCCTCATAGCGCAACTGGATGCCAGTCCGGCCGGCCAGGTATTCGACCGCCTCCGCGAAGCTGAGCGAATCCGCCTTCATCAGGAAGTCGATGGTGTCGCCGCCGGCATCGCAGCCGAAGCAGTGCCACAGGCCAAGTTGGGGCCGTACGTTGAAGGACGGCGTGCGCTCATCGTGGAAGGGGCACAAGCCCTTCATGGCCCCGGCCCCGGCCGGTTTCAAGGCGACCCGTTCGCCCACGATCTGTTCGATCCGCGCGGCGGCGCGCACCGCTTCCACATCTTCGCGTTTGATCCGTGCCGCCACGGCGTTAACTCTAGAGGCCACCACCGACATGCCGGGCACCAGGGCCGCCGGTTCCGTTGGCTGCGGTGGCCCGGCGCTGCTCAGAGGTGATTCACATTTCCTCCGCGGCTTCCACGCCTGGCGCCTTGCGAGTCTGAATCACCTCTTAGGTGGCGTAGCTGCGGTACAGCAGGGTCGCGCTTGAGTCGGTCAACGAGGCGATCTGGTCCACCACTACGCGGCGCCGGGCAGCGTCATCGGGCGCCTGTTCGAAATCATCCCGGAAGTCCGGTTCCAGCGACTCCGGGGCGTCCCGCAGTAGAAACCCGTAAAGCTGCTTGACCACATCGCGTTGGCCCACGTAGACCGGGTCTTCGAGGCGCGGCTCCATGACGTAGACGGCCGCCAAGGCTTTCAACATGGCGATCTCCGCCAGGGTGTCCGGCGGCACAATCACGTTGGCCCCATAGCGCACCAGCGGGCCGGGGCCGTAGGTTGCCCGGGTGGCACCCTCAGCCGCCGAGCAGAAGCGGCCAATCAACTGCGAGGTCATGTTCTTCAACGCCGCCAGGTCGTGGCGTGAACCGTCCCAGCGCCGCGCCCAATAGTCCAGGGCGGTCAGGCGCTGCCCAGCCTGGTCCAAGGCGGCGGCTTCGGCCCAGGTGGCGTACCGCTCCAGCGCAATGGCCACCACCGCCGCCCGGTCGGTGGTGGAACCCAAGGCGAGCGGCGGGATCGGTCCGCCAACAATGCCGTCTTCGACATCATGCACGCAGTAGGCGATGTCGTCTGACAGGTCCATCACCTGGGCTTCGACGCACTTGACGCCGGCTGGGGCGCCCTGGCGCAACCAATCGAAGACGGCTTGTTCCGGTTCGTAGACCCCAAACTTGGCCGGGTCGGAGCCCTCCGGCCCTGTCCCCCGAGTCCAGGGATACTTGGTGGCGGCGTCTAGGCTGGCCCGGGTCAGGTTCAGACCCACCGAGCGGCCGTCCGCCCAGACTTTGGCTTCCAGCCGGGTCAGTAGGCGCAGCGTTTGAGCGTTGCCCTCGAAGCCGCCAATGCCGTCGCTCAACTCTGCCAGCGCCCGTTCGCCGTTGTGGCCAAACGGTGGGTGACCTAGATCGTGCGCCAGGCAGGCCGTATCCACCACGTCCGGATCGCAGCCCAGGGCCTTGCCCAGTTCTCGGCCCACCTGGGCTACCTCGAGTGAGTGGGTCAGGCGGGTGCGGATGAAATCATCCCCGGTGGGATGGTCGGCCCGGCGCCAGGGGGTGCGGACTTGGGTCTTGGCGCCCAGGCGGCGCAGCGCGGCCGAATGCACCACCCGGGCCCGGTCCCGCTCAAAGGCGGTGCGGCCCTTGGACTTGGGCGCCTCCGGGGCCAGGCGGGCGGAATCGGCGGCGCTGTATTGGCCCTCCTGGCTGGCTCGCTCCACGCAG
>JAISTN010000100.1 GCA_031272565.1 Bifidobacteriaceae bacterium | reverse complement strand
AGCCGCCCGGCGGCGGCGTCCAGAATGTCGGCGCGGGTGTCTGGCCGCGCCGCGGCCGCGCCGGCGCCGGGTAGAACGCGGGTGGGACCGGGCAACGTCGAAGAAGGCAACGGTGCCGTTCGCATCGTCACATTGTGCCGTAACGGCCTGATTGGGGGTCCCCAGAGTGGGCAGCATTACCCAACTCGCCGCGGCGGACACCACGCGCCGCTGGGCCTTTCAGTACGCAAATTGGGCCCCGGCCGGGTTAGCCTGGAACCATGAGACCCCATTTGCTGGGGCACGCCACCGCGCTAAAGCGTGCCTCTGCCGGGCTGGTGGCTGTCGTGCTGGTGGCCGCCCTCGGCATCATCACGCATGCGCCGAGTGCCACCGCGGCCAGCACGGTGCCGTTTGCCCAGCGGTTCCAAACCAACGCCAATGGCGCCATCATCTCGATTGGCAACAACCTGATGACCTGCCACATGTCGGTGTCGAACTGCGCCGCCGCGCGGGCCGGTGAGGCGATCGCCAACAACTATTACATGATGGACCACCTGGACGCGGACTCTGACGCCTCGACCTTTAATTCTTCCGCCTCTACCTTGGCGCTGCCGGATGGCGCCCAAGTGCTGTGGGCGGGCCTGTATTGGGGGGCGCGGCTCAGGGCCGGCACCAACGGCCAGGCCGCCAGCGGCAACCGCTCCCAGATGCAGCTCAAGGTGCCGGGTGCCAGCAGCTACCAGACCATCGTGTCAGCCCAGGAATATGGCCCCAACACGTCGTCTTCCCAGGCCTACCAGGAGTTCGCGGACGTGACCGCCTTGGTCCAGGGGGCCGGCAACGGCTCTTACTGGGGTGCCAATGTGGTGGCCGCCACCGGGGCGGACCGCTACGCCGGCTGGGCTTTGACGGTGGTGTATCAGGCGCCCGGCCTGCCGCTGCGCAACCTGACGGTGTTTGACGGTTTCGAATACATCTCCTCCGGTTCTACCCAGACCATTACCGTGTCCGGCTTCCAGGCGCCAACTTCCGGCCAGGTCGACACCCAGTTGACCATGGTGGCCTATGAGGGCGACCTGCCCACCAGCGGTGATTACACCAAGTTCAATGCGACCCAGTTGGCCACTGCTATCTCGCCCGGGTCCAACTTCTTCAATTCGACCAACGACATGAACGGGACCAGCGTCACCAGCCGCATCCCGGCGGACCGCAACATGCTGGGCTTCGATATCAAGAACCTGGGTGCTTCCGGTGCGGTCCAAAACGGCGACACGTCCGCCACCTTCACCTTCAGTTCCAACGGCGATGTCTATTTCCCCGGCGTGCTGGGCATGGCCATCAACCTGTACGCCCCGGATTTCACGGCCTCCACCAAGACGGTCACCAACTTGAGCGGCTCGACCGGCACCGCCCAGCCGGGTGACACCTTGCAGTACACCATCGCCTACGCCAACACGGGCCAGGATGCCGCCGATGGCGTTGTCTCATCCGACGTTCTGCCGCCCGGCGTGGACTATATCTACGGCTCGCTGGTGCTGCTGTCCAGCCCCGATCCGTGTGTGGCCACCCCGGCCCACATTTCCGACTACGGGTCCAGTTATGGCTACTACGACGCCGCCACCCGGAAGGTGTCGCTGAATCTGGGCGGTGACAAGGCCGAATCAAACTGTGGCACGGCCACCGCCAACCGGCCCACCACCTGGAACGCGGCTAGCGCACACGGCGGCCAGTTACAGCCGGGCGACACGCAGTATTACCAGTTCCAGGTCAAGGTTTTGCCGGCGGCCGGCGGCACCGTGCTGTCCAACATCGCCTCGCTGGACTACACCACCGACACCACCCACCTGACGGCGCGCTACGACACCCCGCCGGCCCAGATCACGGTGGCCCGCCTGGCGGACGTGTCGATCAACAAGTCGATGAGCCCCAGCCCGGCCATTGCCGGCCAGCCCGGCACCACCACCTTGACGGTCACCAACCATGGGCCCAACACGGCTGTCAACGTGGTGGTGACGGATTCGATTCCGGCCACCTACGCCGCCACCGAGGTGACCAGTTCGACCGGTTCTACCTGCACTTTGCCGGCCACCACGCAACCGGTGACGTGTGCCATCGGCGACCTGGCCAGCGGGGACAGCGCCACCGTCACCATCAAGGGCCGGCCGGACCCGTCTACCACGGCCACCACCTTGACCAACATCGCCCAGGTCAACACCGATTCGGTGGACCCGAATCGGTCTAACAACGTGGACACGGTGTCGATCCCGATGACTCACCAGGCCGATCTGAAGATCGCCAAGACGCCCGCCAGCACCACGGCCACGCCGGGCGCCACCATCACCTGGCGCCTGACGGTCACGAATCAGTGTCCCAGCCCGGCCACCGGCACTTGTCTGTCAGACGCCACCGACGTGGTCATCACTGACACGGTGGCGGACCCGTCCAAGCTGGTGTTGTTGAGCGCCACTGGCGGCAGTGGGACCGGCGGCACCCAGGGGGACGTGGCCGTCACTTGCCCGGCCACCTTGGCCAGCAACGCGACCGTCCGCTGCACCGTCAATGCCGCCTTGGCGCCGGGTGAAACGGCGACGGTGGCCGTCACTGGCTACGTGCCGGCTAACGTGGCGGCCGGCACCGCCGGGGTGACCAATAACGCGGCCGTCACCTCCGCCACCTTGGATCCCACCCAGGGCGATGCGATGACCACGGCTAACGTCACGGTGGGCGCGCCGGTGGCCGATTTGGGCGTGGTCAAGACCGGTCCCACCACGGCGGTGGCCGGCCAAACGGTCCGCTACACCTTTAAGGTCACCAACTACGGGCCGGCCGATGCCACCAACGCCAACCTGACCGACACGTTGCCGGCTGGGCTCAGTTTCACGCCGGCCGCCTCTGCCAACACCGACCACGGCTCTTGTTCGATTGGTGGCAACACGCTGACTTGCCAGTTTGGCACCCTGGGCGGCCCGGCCAGCCCCACTTCTGGTGCTGGGGCCACCGCCACCGTGGCGGTCGCCGGCGTCCTGGTGGCCTCATCCGCCACCGGTTCGCTGACCAACACCGCCACCGTCGCCTCCGATGCCGCCGAACCGTCCAACAATCCGCATCCCAACACGGCCACGGCCACCACCGCCATCACCCAGCAGGCCGATGTCGCGGTCTCGAAGTCCTCGACCGTCACCACCGTGCCGGACCCGAGTTCATCCGACCAGGTGCCTTACACCATCGTGGTGACCAACTTGGGGCCCTCGGATGCCACCGGCGTGACCCTGACTGACACGCTGCCCATTGCCGCCTTGGCCTACGTGCCCGGCAGCGTCACCACCAGCCAGGGCACCTGCCAGGCACCCAGCGGCGCCACCTTGACCTGCAACTTAGGCACCCTGGCGGTGGGTGTTTCCGCCACGGTGACGTTGACCATGCAGGAGGCGGGCCTGTATAACGCCGGCACCAAGCCGGCCAGTTTCCAGCAGGTCGCCACGGTCACCGCCAACGGCGATCCCAACCTGGACAACAACACCGCCACCTGGACCAACAGTGGCTCCGACCAGGCCGACCTGGCCATCACCAAGACTTCGTCCGGCATCATTGCCGGTGGCGACCCGGCGGACTTCGGCGCGCCGCCCAACACCGGCTACTACGACCTGACGGTCACCAACAGTGGGCCCACCCAGGCGACGTTCCCGCGCATCACCGACACGCTGCCCACCGGCCTGACCATCAAGACGGCCACCCTGCCGGCCGAATGCTCCGCGGCGGGACAGGTGGTGACCTGCAACAAGGCCACCGACTTGGCCAACGGTGGCACCTGGGGCCCGTTGCGGATTGAGTTCGAGGTGGGGGCCATCGCGGGCGGCACCCAGATCACCAACACGGCCACGGTCAGTTCGGTGACGGCCGATCCAACTTTGGGCAACAACAGCGCCTCGGTCACCGACCAGGTCCATCACATCGCCGATGTCGAGGTGGACAGCTACACCATCACCCCGGCCGGCAGCTACACCGGCCCAGGCTCCACCTGGCATGTCTCCATCCACGTCAAGAACAACGGGCCGTCGGTGGCCCAGGGGGTCCAGGTGCTGTCCAACGTGGCGGTCACTTCGCTGATTGACACCAGTTCCCTGCCGGCCTGGTGCCACGCCGTCAACCAAGAGTTGGCCTGCGACGTGAGCCAGGAGGCGCAGGTCCAGGCGGCGGGCGGCTTCCTGCCCCAGATGGACCTGACCATCACCTTCGACTTCCAGGTGGCGCCGTCCGATGCGGCCGGCACGTTCCCGGCCTGCACTCCATCCAACTATGACCCCTACGACGGCCCGGCCTGCACCACGCCGGGCGGCTGGGCACAGATTTCGGCCACCACCAACGAGTCGCTCTACACCAACAACGGCCTGACCGCCGCGATGGCCGTGAGCGCGCCGCAAACCGACTTGGACGTGACCAAGACGGCCTTGAGCACCGTCACCAACACCGACTTCCACCCGGCCTACGTGGCGGGGGCCAAGTTTGGCTACCAGGTCGACATCAAGGCGGGGGCCGATGCCGCCGATGCCGCCGGCGTGGTGGTGACCGACACGCTGCCGGCCGGCTTCCACGCCACCCAGGTCAACACTTCCTTGGGCACCTGCGACATCACCAGCACCGGTGCGGGCAGCGACGACTTGATCACCTGTCAACTGGGCACCGTCCAGGCCGGCCAGGGCAGCACCGCCCACGTGGTGACACTGTTTGTCTACGGCAGTATCGACGATGACGTGGTGGCGGAAATCAGCGGCGCCGGCGGTGCTGTCAACCATGTCACGGTCACCTCCACCACGGCCGCCTTGGGGGGTGGGGCGACCGCAGTCTCGGCCCAGGTGGCCGATGACGTCATCCAGCAGGCGGACTTACAGCAATTCAAGACGGCCGATTCGACCACCTTCTACGCCGGTTCGCCGGCCGGCTACACCTTGACCACCGTCAATGCAGGGCCCTCCGCGGTGGAGGACGCAGTGGTGACCGACACCCTGCCGGTTGGCCTGGTGCCGGCCTTGGCCAACGCGGCGGCCAGCTCGGGCGACGCCGACTACCTGCTGCTAGCCAGCCCGCCCAACTCGGCCGGCTGCTATGTCGACCGGGTGCCGACCTCGCCGGCTTCTGACCCGGCATCGGACACCAACACCACCCCCTATGTGGTGACCTGCCAGATTGGCCACATCGACGCCGGTGACCGGGTGTCGGTGCGGGTGGTGGGCAACACCGACCCGCGTGACCTGCGGCCCTACTGGTGCCCGGGGCAGAATCCCGCCACTGACCCGGTGGCGAACTGCACAGAGATTGCCGCCCCGGCCGATCCGTCTGACGAACACCCCCGGTCGTTGCAGAACGCCGCTACGGTTTCTTCCGCCACCGCCACGGACACCTTGACCATCAATAACAGCGCCACCAACACCACCGAGATGCAGGTGATGGCGGACATCGCGGTCACCGCCTCGGTCGACATCAACACCCCGGCGGCCGGCACCGATGTCAAGTTCACCTTGACCGGGGTCAACTTGGGGCCATCCACGGCCGATCATCCGGTGACCGACGCGACCTTCCCCAAGGGCTTTGTCATCAACTGCCCGGATGGCCCCGCCAACTCCTGCGCCGCGGTCAATATCCCCACCATGGACTGCTCGGTGGCCCACACCGGTACGGGCCTGGACGTGGTCTACACCGTCCACTGTGTTGGCTGGCCGCAAACGCCGTACCGGGATTCGTTCCAGCCCAGCTTGACCACCCCGGGTACCGTCACGGTCCACGTGCCGGATGACATCGCGGCCGGCACCTACACCGCGGCCAGTGTCACCACCACCACCACGCCCGAATCGGACTACACCACCAACGCGGCCCAGGCCACGGTCATCGTGGTGACGGTGGCTAACACCACGGTGGTCAAGACGCTAGTCAGCCCCAACCCGCTGGTGGTGGGCCGGCCGGCCACCTACCGCTTGACGGCCACCAACGCCGGGCCTTCGGTGGCCCGCGACGTGATCATTTCCGACGCGGTGCCGGATGGCACCAGCTTTATCAGCGCCCAGGTGGTGGGCGGCGGGTCTTGCCCGGCGCCGGAGGTGCGCGACAACATCCAGGTGGTCAACTGTTCGGTTGGCGCCTTGGATCCGGGGGAGTCGGCCTCGGTTGAGGTGGTCTTCGACGTGCCCAAGGACTACACGGGCGAACTGTGCAACTCCGCCTTGGTTGGTTCTGGGGCTCTGGACCCGGCATCGGGCGACAACGAAACTCAGGCCTGCAACCAGTCGCAGCTACCACCCAAGGCCGATGTCGCGGTCACGGTGACGCCGGCCAAGGGCAGCTTGCGGCCGGGGGAGACCGCCACCTACCAGGCGGTGGTGCAGAACAACGGCCCGGCGGCCACGGAAGGCACGGTGGTCAAGTTCACGTTGCCGAATGGCCTTTCCGGAGCTGAGGTGACGCTGCTGGGCGGTTCGGCTGGGACCGCACCCGCCGCCGCCTGTGTGGCCCAGGGCAGCGAGGTAACCTGCGACATCGGCGACCTGCCGGTGGGAGCCACCGTGCGCTACCAGATCACCGGCCGGGCCACCGGTGGGGCTGGCACGCGATTGGTGGTGCAGGCCAGCGTGACGCACTACGACATTGACACCAACCCGGCCAATGACACGGCCGCCGGCGAGATCGACCTGGTGGCGCCGCCCAGCCCCACGCCCACGGTGACACCAACCGCCACGGCGACGCCAACGCCCACGGCGACGGCGAGCCCCAGCGTGACGCCTTCGACCAGCCCCAGCCCGGGTGCGAGCCTGCCGGTGACCGGCTCGAATGCGGCCGGCCTGGCCTGGTGGGCGTTGGCGATTGTGCTGCTAGGCCTGGGCCTGCGGTGGCAGGGGCACCTGCGGTTGGCCGTTCTGGCGGCGGGCGGGCGGCGGCCCCGGCACCAGCCGAAGCACCGGGCGTAGTAGCGAGCCGGCAGCGACCGCGGGCCAGCGGGAAGATCGCCTCTTAGATCGAGTCGGCGTTGTCCGGGTAGGCCGTGACCGACAGGAAGCGGGCCGGCAGGCGGACCAGTTCGACCGGCCCGTGGGGGCCCTCGCCATCAAGTTGCAGGGCGTCGCCCGGCCGCATGGTGTAGTCGTCCTCCCCGTGGTGGTACACCATGGTGCCTTCCAGCATGTAGAGCAGCTCGGTGCCCGTGTGCTGGAACATGGGGAAGACTTCCGATTCGTCGGTCAGGGTTACCAGGACGGCTTCCATCCGCTTGTGCGGGCCGCGCAGGGCGCCCAGTAGCTCATAGAGGTGGCCCTGCCTGGAACCCCGGCGGACAATCTTGGCGCCGTGGCCGGCCGGCACAAAGACGGCGTCGGATTCGACCGCGACGCCGCGGAACAGGGCCGTCACCGGCACGCCCAGGCCGTCCGCCAGCAGGGCTAGGGTGGCCAGCGAACAGGAGGTCTGGGAGTTTTCAATCTTGGACAGCATGGCCTTGGAGATGCCGATGCGCTCGGCCGCCGCGGCGATGGACAGGTTCTGCGCGTGGCGGATGTCCCTGACCTGGGCGGCGATGGCGTCCTTCAGTTCCTGGTGCAAGGTTTCTGGGGTGACCGGCGGGGCCAGGTGGGCCGCGGAGCCGGCCGCCACGTCGTCAGTCACGGTCTAAATCCTAGGGCTTGTACCAAGAGGTGACTCATATTTCCCTGACGTTCTGGCAGGCTCCCAGACCGGTGGCCGGCCGGTCCGCCCCCAGCGCAACCCCGGGGATAGACACCGGGAAGAGGCACACCGGCCGGCCCCGCTCTGGGGGTCTTGGGGTCACTCCACGCCCACCGGGATTTCGTAGGCCCGTTCGGCGTGGATGACCAGGTCAAGGCCGGCGTCTTCATCATCGGCGTTGACCCTGAGGCCCATGGTCTTCTTGATCACCCAGCCGATGGCGTAGCTGACGCAGAACGAATAGGCGATCACGGCTACGGCCGCCACCGCCTGCTTGCCCAGCAGGCCAAGGCCGCCGCCGTAGAACAGGCCGGTGCCGCCGTTGGGGGCGTCCGGCACGGCCAGCAGGCCAATCATCAGGGTGCCGAAGATCCCGCCTAGGAAGTGGATGCCTACCACGTCCAGCGAATCGTCGTAGCCCAGCTTGCGCTTCCAGGTCACCCCGAAGGCGCACAGCACACCGGCTAGGGCGCCGATGATCAGCGCGCCGACGCCGTTGACGGCGCCGCAGGCCGGGGTGATGGCCACCAGGCCGGTCACCATGCCGGAGGCGGCGCCCAGCGCCGTGGCGTGCTTGTCGCGGATCTTTTCGGTGATGATCCAGCCCAGGGTGGCTGCGGCGGCCGCGAAGTGGGTGTTGGCCAGGGCCACGCCGGCGTTGTTGTTGGAGGCCAGGGCGGAACCGCCGTTGAAGCCGTACCAGCCGGCCCACAGCATCATGGCGCCCAATAGGACAAAGGGCAGCGAGTGGGGCCTGGGTGGCCGGTCCCAGGAGCGGCGCACGCCCAGCAGCAGGCACAGGGCCAGGCCGGCGGCGCCGGAGTTGATGTGGACGGCCGTGCCACCGGCAAAGTCGATGGCGCCCAGTTTGTTGGCGATCCAGCCGCCTACGTAGGTG
>JAISTN010000096.1 GCA_031272565.1 Bifidobacteriaceae bacterium | reverse complement strand
CGTAGTGTCACCTAGGTGGGGACCTGTCCCCATTGCGGGCCTCGGTAGGCTTGTGCCGTCGGCAATTGACCAGAAAGGCGCCCCCTCTATGAAGCACGCCCCAACGGCCTGGCCAGCCCAGCGGGCCGGGCGGTTTCGCCTGTCCGCGCCCCAAGTCCGCCGCTGGCTAGGCGGCGGCCTAGTGGCGGCCATGGTGGCGGCCCTGGGCGTGGTGGCCTACCTGCAGCCGGGTTTTGCCGAAGCCTCGGCCAACCTGAACGATGCCGGCGTCTGGGTAACGAACCCGAACCGCACCAAACTGGGCCGCGTCAACACGGCGGCGGAAACCATCGACGCCAACTTGACGGCCTTGAACTCCAGCTTCGACCTGGTCCAAGAGGGCAACCAGGTGGTGCTGTACAACCAGGGCGATCACCGCCTGTCCACCATTGACACGGTCAACGTCACCTTGGGCGAGGGCGGCGTCGAGGTGCCCAGTGACGCCCAAGTCCTTTTGGGTGGCGGCCGCCTGGCTGTTTTCTCTCCCGCCTTAGGGGCCATCTGGGCGGTCGCCGTCACCCAGGTGGGGGCACTCAACCTGGAGGAAGACCCGCTGGTGGACGGCCTGCCCGCCACCGCCGCCGTCACCGTGGGTGTGGAGGGCACAATCCATGTGGCCAACCCGGCCAGCCAGAGCCTGACCTCCTACCCGCTGGACCGGGCCGCCACCACCACCGAGTTGAAGGGCTTGGCGGCCAGCGCAACACCGGACGTGACGGCCGTTGGTAGCCAGGCGGTGGTGCTGGACCCGGCCAAGGGCACCGTCTACCTGCCGGGTGGAGCCGCCATCATCCCAAACGGCATGACCGGCCAGCCCGGTGCCCAGTTGCAACAGCCCAGCCAGGCCACCGGCGTGGTGCTGATCCAGACCGCCACCCGTCTAGTGACGCAGCCGCTGGACGGCACCAAAGCAAGCCCCTGGGACAACAACCTGGGCGGCACGGTCACCCGGCCGGTCCAGGTGGCCGGCTGCTCGTTTGCCGTCTGGGGCACCACCGGCCAGGTGTTCAGGGACTGCCCCGGGCTGGACAACGACCTGCCAGAAAGAGTTCCAGACATTGACGACAACGACCAGTTGATATGGCGGGTCAACCGGGACCGAGTAGCACTGAACATCATCCCGGAGGGCCGCATCTACCTGGCCATGGGCGACTTCACGGAGTCGGTGGACTGGTCCACCGAGGAGCCGGAAAACGGCGAGGGCGAAGAGTCCGACCAATCAAACAAGCGCAACTCCAAACAAGACCAGCCGGAACAGACCGAACAGGAACCGCCCACGGCGGTCGATGACACGTTTGGCGTCAGGGCCGGTTCGGCCACCCTACTGAATGTCACCAAGAACGATGACGACGTCAACGGCGACCTGCTGACCGTCTCGCTGGTGGGCGGCCAGCCCGCCATCGGCACCGTCCAGGTGGTCCAGGGCGGGCGGGCCTTCCAAATCGATGTCCCCAGTGGCGCCACCGGCAGCGGCACCTTCCGTTACGAGGTGGCGGACGGTCACGGCGGCACCGACCAGGCCACGGTCACGGTGACGGTGCGGCCCGATTCGGTCAACTCGCCGCCGGAGGCCTGGCTGCACCAGGTCGAGGTGCCGGTGGGGTCAGGGGCCCAGGGCGAGTACGACGTGCTGGCAGACTGGTACGACCCAGACGGCGACGAGGTCTACTTGGCGGACGCCCACCTGGAAGGCACCGACGTGGGCGATTCGGTCCACTTCCGGTCCGATGGCGTGGTGACGTTCCAGGACACCGGCTCCGCCAAAGGCATCAAGACGGTGGTGGTGACCGTCTCCGACGGCCGCTCCACCAACGAGGGCACTATCGCCTTCCGGGTGGAGGAAAAGGGCACCTTCCCGCCCCAGGCCAACTCCGACCACGCGGCCGGGCTGGTGGGCCAGGACGTGACGGTCAACCTGCTGACCAATGACACCGACCCGGATGGCGGCGAACTACGCCTGACCGCGGTGGGCGAATACTCCGACCTAACCATGTCGGAACCGTCCGAGGACGGCCAGGTGACGTTCCGGGCCAGCCAGCCGCTGACCGCCTACCTGCCGTACACGGTGACGAATGGGTCACGGACGGCCAACGCCTGGGTCCGGGTCGACATCAGCGCCCCGCCGGCCAACGCGGCCGGGTTGCCGCCGGCCGCCATCGCCGACAAGGCTCTGTTGCCGGTAGGCGAATCCACCCTGGTGAACGTGCTGTGGAACGATTCCGACCCGTCCGGCGGGCAACTGGTCCTGACCGGCGCCACCAGCGGCGACCCCACCAAGGTGGCCGTGTCGGTGCTGGAACACATGACGCTGCAGGTCAACGACCTGGCGGGCGGCTTTGACCAACCGGTGACCGTGACCTACACGGTAGCCAACCAGAACGGCACCTCGCAGGGCCGGGTGACGGTCCTGTCGGTGGCGCCGCCGCCCAACCGCCAGCCGCCGGTGGTGTTGAAGGACAAGGCGACCGTGCGGGCGGGCGACATCGTGACCGTCTATCCGCTGGAGAACGACTACCACCCCAATGGCCTGCCGTTCGAGTTGGTGGCGGATTCGGCCACGCTGCAGGATGCCTCGCCGGGCGGCCTGGTCTTCACCTCTGGTGACACGGTCCGCTTCCACGCCCCGGACCAGGCCGGCCTGGTGCGCGTCAACTACGCCGTGACGGACAACCAGAACGACCCGGTGACCGGGGTCATCGAGATTCAGGTGGTGGCGCTGGACGCGGCCTCCAACCGGGCGCCAGAGCCGCCCTCGCTGACGGGGGCCACGGTGGCCGGCGGCAGCGCCCGTATCTCGGTGGTGCTGGACGGGGCGGACCCGGATGGCGACTACACCGTCTGGCTGGGGGTGGGCACTCCGCCGGCGCTGGGCAGCGTCGAATACGACCGGGGTGTGCTGACCTACACCGCCCAGGCCCGGCCGGACCATTACGGCACCGACCGCTTCACCTACCTGGTGCAGGACCGCTGGGGCGCGCAGGGCGAGGGCATGGTCGAGGTGGGTGTGGCGGCCCCGGCCACCATGAACCACCCGCCGGTGGCGGTGGACGCCCAGGTCTATGTCCGCCCGGGCCGCCTGGTGGGGGTGTCGCCCAATATCTACTGTTCGGACCCCGATGGCGACCCGATCGAACTAGTCTCCGCCGGGCCGGTGTCGGCCGAACTGACCCAGGTGGAGGCCGATCCGGCCACCGGCTGGGTGACCCTGCGGGCGCCGGAACAAGAGGGCTTCTATGCCGCCACCTACGTGGTGGCGGATTCCTATGGGGCACAGGCCACCGGCTCCATCACGGTGCGGGTGGGCGCCGATGCGCCACTGCTGGCACCGCAGCCGCAGGACGACTTGGTGTCCCTGGAAGAGGCGCTCAAGGCGGCCGCCAGCGTGGGCACGGTCGAGGTTGACGCGCGGGCCAACGACATCGACCCGGACGGCGTCATCGCGGATGCCACCTTGACGGTTGACCTGCCGGGCGTGGCCGTGGGCGGCGGCCTGGTGTCGGTGCCCGTGACGGATGACTGGCAGGTGATCGACTACCAGTTGACCGACATCGACGGCCTGGTGGGTCATGGCTTCATCGTGGTGCCGGGTGTGGCCACCGCGGCGCCGTCGCTGGACACTGCGGCCTTCGACCCGACGGCCGGCGGGCTGCAAGTCCAAGCTGGCCAGACCGTGCAGATCGCGCTGCCGGACTATGTCACGGTACGGCCGGGCCGCACCCCGCGCGTGGCCTCCAACCAGGTGTCGGTGCAGCGCGGCAGCGGCCGGGTGCTGGATGAAACCACGCTGGAGTACACCGCTCCGGCCACGTCCGGGACGGACGCGGTGGCGGTGTCCGTGGTGGATGCACCAGGCCTGAACGACCAGGGCGCCTTGACGGCGGTGGTGACCATCCCCATCCAGGTGTTGCCGTCCCCGGAGGAGGCGGCGGCGGCCGAGGAGTTGGCACAGGCAGAGGCCGCCACGCTGAGCGTCTCGCTGCTGGGCGCCGAACTGCAGGTGGAGCCGGGCAATTCGACCAGTCTGGACCTGGCCCGCTATGCCTCCGCCTCGATGGACGGCACTCAATTTGAATACTCGCTCAGCACCGATGCGGGCATGGGCGGCCTGAGCGCTTCCCTGGCCGGGTCAGTGCTGACGGTCCAGGCGGACGCGGGCCTGGCGCCGGGTTCGGTCGAACTGGACGTGACAGCCACGGGCAGCAACCCGGCCGCGGCCGAGCCGGCCTTGGCGGGTGCCACGGTGGTGGTGACGGTGGTGGCCACGACCCGGCCGGCCCCCCGCGCGGTCGATGACCAGGCCGAGGCCGTCAACCAGGGCGAGGCCCGCACCGTCCAAGTGTTGGACAATGACCAGAACTTCTTCCCGGAGACGCCACTCAAGGTGACCGCCGCCAGCTTGGTGTCCGGCGACGCCAAGGTCAGCTTCGATACTGCCTCCGTCACCATCACGCCCGATGGCGCCTTCCACGGCACCGTCACGGCCGCCTACACCATCCAGGACGCGGCGGCCCGTGAAGCCACCGCCCTGGTGACGGTGACCGTGCTGGGCGTGCCGGACCCGGTGGGCGGCGTCAAGGTGGACGAGGTGGCCGATGGCCTGGTCCGCCTGAGCTGGGATGTGCCGGCCAACAACGGCGCGCCGATCGAACAGTACATCGTGGCGGCCGTGGGCACCGGCGGCAAGACCTGGACCACCACCGACAACTTCTGCAGCCTGACGGGCCTGACCAACAACGTCGAGTACACCTTCACGGTCACGGCGGAGAACTCGGTGGGCCGCTCTGATGCCTCCGTGCCTTCGGCCCCGGCCCGGCCGGACAAGCTGCCGGAACAGCCACAGGCGCCCACCTTGACGTGGGGCGACGGCCAGGTGACGGTGACCTGGCCGGCCACGCCATCGGGCGGCTCGCCGGTCACGGCCTACGACCTGCAGATCGACCCGGCCCCCACGGCCGGCGAACCGTCCAAGACGGATGTCACCGGCACTTCTATCGGTTGGACCGGCCTGGCCAACGGCACGCCTTACCGGGTGCGGGTCTGCGCCAAGAACTTGGTGGCGGATTGCACGCTGCCGGAACAGTGGGGCCCGTGGTCCGCCAGCGTGATCCCGGCCGGGGCGCCTTGGGCCACCGGCTCGCCCTCCGTCACCCGGCTGGGCCAGGTGGGCAACGCCTCACAGTTCCAGGTCACCTGGCCGGCCTTTGAGGCCAATGGCGACCCGATCATTGGCTACGAGGTGACGGCCTACCGCGGCGGCGCCGTGGTCAACAGCGCCAGCGGCCTGACCACCACCAGTTGGACGGCTGAGTTCGCCACCTCGGAAGTTGGCTACACCTTTGCGGTGCGGGCCACCAACAAGGCTGGCACGTCCGACTGGTCACCCCAGTCCGCCGCCTTACGCTCGGTGGTGACACCGGGCGCCGTGGGTGATCTGAAGGTGGCCGATGGCGACGGCCAAGGCACGGTCAGTTTCCAAAGCGGCGCCCTCGGCGGCGCCAGCGTGGCCGAAGTGGCCTTCTATTACTCGTTGAGCGGCGGGGCGGCCCAGCCCATCAGCTCCCCCAGCGTGATTGGCGGCCTGGTCAACAACACTTGCTACACGGTGGACGTCTGGGCCGCCACCACGGTGGACGGCAACACCTATGAGAGCCCCAAGACCAGGTGGGAGAAGCTGTGCCCCTATGGCGCGCCGTTCGCACCCTCTGTGACCAGTTGGGTTTCGGCCGATTCGATGAGCTTTAGTTGG
>JAISTN010000085.1 GCA_031272565.1 Bifidobacteriaceae bacterium | reverse complement strand
CGTGGCTTGGGCGCCCCAGCGGTCCTCCACCAGATAAGTGAAGACATCCAGGCCGGAGGCGTCAGAGTTGGCCGTGTAGGCCAGCACACCCTGGTCCACCACCGCCTCGCCCAAGGCCGGGGCTTGCGAAAAGCCCGCAAACCGGACGTAGTCACCATCCGGGTCAACCCCGTCCAGGGGCAGCGCCACCAGCGTGGTAGTGCCGGCCACCGCGCCGCCCTCAATCGGTTGTGGCACCGGGCGCCGGTTGGTATCCAGGTTCAGCGCCACCACCTCAATGGTGATGGTGCCGCTGACCGGGTCGTTGACCTGGTCTGCCACCTGATATGAGACCCGCACCGTGCCGGCCTGGGTGCCGGCGTGGAACCTGACCGTGTCGCCGGTGGTGAACAGCAGGCCATCCTGGGAATCATCCAGTTTGACGGCCGAATCCTCCACCAAAGCGAACGGCAAGCCGTTCGGGTGGTAGTCGTTGTCCAGCGGGTAGATCGTGACGATGTCGCCCGCCCGGACCGTGGCCGTGTCATCCAGCACCACCGGTGGCTGCTGCACCGCCGGCGGCGGCACCGACAAGACCGTCACCGTGCCCTGGGCTTCACCCGCCAGGCCCTGCACCGTGTAGGTCAGGTTGACCGGTCCGGTGAAACCACCGCCCAGGTCGTTGACACGCAAGGTCTGGTGTTCCAGAACCGAAGCCGACACCGGCGCCCCGGCGGGCACCTCGACTCCGGTCAGGATCAGCACGCCGCCGGCCGGGTCCACGTCGTTGCCCAGTACGTTGACCAGGACGTTGCTGCCGGTGGGCAGCAGGGCCTTGTCCGCCACGGCCGCCGGCGGTTGTTCTGAAGCGCCCTCGGTGACGGTCGCGTCCAGCCGGATCCAGCCCTCGGCCTGGGACTTGCCATCCGTCATCTGATAGGGCAGGTAGCTGGTGCCGGCCTGGTTGGCCTTCAGAGTCACCTCGCCCGTTTCATGCCACTCGACCGAAATCCCTGGATATTCGGCCGGGTCCAGTTCAAGTTCCGTCACCCGCAGGCCGCGGGCATCCGGGTCGGCGTCGTTGTCCAGCACGTTGATGGTCAGTTCTGCCCCCACCGCGCCGATGGCGTGGTCAACGTTGGCGATGGGCGGCGCGCTGCCCGGTTCACGCACATCGAAGCCGAACGTGCCGGCGGCCTTGTTGACGCCATCGGACACCACCACGTGGACCAGCTTGATGCCGGTCGACTGGCCGGCGTCCTGGAAGGTGACCACGCCGTCCGCGCGGCTTAACAGCGTGTCCTGAGTGTCGGTTTGGTCCAATGTGGCTGAGACCAAGTAGAGCGCGTCGCCTTCCGGGTCCTGCCAGTCGTTGAGGACGTCATAGCTGGCTGTCGCGCCTGCCCCCAGCAGCGAGGTGCCGTCCACCAGGACCTGTTCCGGTGGCAAGTTGGTGGTGTCCGGCACCACTTTGACCGTCACCTGGGCCTGGTCGGTGCCGCCCATGCCGTCATCGGCCTGGTAGATGAAACTGGCCTGGCCGGTGGCGTCCGGGCTGACCTGGATCTGCAACGCCCGGCCCCCCGAAACGGTCTGGACCGTGCCGACAGCACTGGGTTGTTCGCCCACCAATTCGACCGTCAACAAGTCACCGTTCGGGTCGGCGTCGTTGCGGGTCACGTTCAGCACCACCGAGCGGCCGGGCCGGACCCCAAATTCGTCGGGGCTGGCCTCCGGGGGTTGCTGTTCGCCGCGCTCCGCGTTGGCCAGTTCCTGGGTGTGGGTGTTCGATTCTTCGTTGGAGTCGCCGGCCACTTGGCTCGGTTCGACCGCGTCCCAGGTGTCAAGCTGAATCAGTTTGCCGGTGACGGAAAAGACCTGTCCGGTTGGCACGATGTTCAACACCACCCGGTCCCGGTTGACCCGTAGCTTCAGGTCCGAGTCTTGGTCGATCCGGGGGACCTGGTCGATCAGGTCGTTGTCCTGGCCCTCGCAGTCCCGGGCGAAGGCCCCGCTGTTGTTCCACACCGCGTAAACACAACCTGCCACCACGGCCGGCGCGGTTGGAGTGCCGGCGAGTGTGGCTGCCTTGTCCAGGTTCTCCAGGAGGCGGCTTGGTTCGCCGCCTTCCAGTGGCACCACCCACAGGCCAGCGTTGGTCTGGACCACCGCCGTGCTGGCGTCTGGTCCTGGTTGCTGCAACTTGGCCGGCTGGGTTTGGTGGTCGGTGTCGGGTTGGCTGGTGGTAGCGGGGATGGTGACCTGGTCGCCGTTTGGCAGGTAGACCGTGTTGGTGCTGGGGTCCAAGACCACCGCCTGGTCGCCGATGGCGCTCACCTGTGGCACGGCATCGGGCGTGATGCCCGGCAACTCAAGGGTGGTGAAGGTGCCGTCCGGGAGCCACGAGGTCAGTTGGCCGGCCAAAGGATCGGCCACGTGGACGGTGCCGTCCTGGCCCACGGCGAAGCCGGTTTGGTCGCTCAGGTTCTTGGTGGTTGGAGTGGTGGCGGTGGGGTCGAAGCCACCCAGTTCGCTGTTCGCCATGATCCACAGCCGCCCGCTGGCCGGGTGCAGCATGGCGGCCCGGCCGCCGCCCAGTTTGGCCTCGGTGGCCTTGGGCAGGGCAATGCCCCCGGCAATGGTCAGGAAGGTGACCGAGATGGGCTGGAGTTGGTCCTGGCCATAGTGGGTCAAGATGGCCGTATCGCCATCCTGGATGACGTCGAAGCTGCCTGGGTCCACCAGCAGTGCGCCGTCCAGCGCCTGGGCGGCGGCGTTGAAGCGGCCCACTAGTTGGCGGTCCTGGTTGGTCACCCAGACCGCCGCGTCGTTCATGATGGTCTCAGCCTTGGCCATGCCCGGCTGGACATAAGCGGCCACTCCCAGCCCGGCCACCAGCGCGCCAACGGCGCCCCCGGCCAGCCAGCGGCGCAGGCCACGGTGCTTGCCGTGGGGCCGGCCGTGAGGCGTTGGCCGGGTGGTCTGGTCTGCCTGGGAGACCAGCCAACCAGTGGCAGGCGTCTGGGGTCGCATGCGGTAGGACCTCCTTGGGATGGGGACCGCTCTTGGGGCTAATTGAATTGAAGCAGGTTTGGCGTCGCCGCGCCATGGGGAGTTGTCCCCACCGGGCGACCTCCAGCGCGATTCTGGTCAAGGCGCGGCCCAAGATTGACCAAGATCGGCGTGAAGGCCCGGCTGGGGGGGGGACCTTCAGAGCGATTCTGGTCAAAACCCGACCCAAGATTGACCAGGATCGGCGTGAAGCTCACCGAGGTTGATGACCCTGCCCCCGGTCACGTCGCGGACTCGCCTTCTCCCCAACTTGCCGCCGCCAGCCAAGCCAACCAACCCCCTCATCCCCAGCCAGTCGTCGCGGCCCCAGGCCAGGCCCACCGCCATGCGGACATTCTCATCTGAGGCAAGCGTTGCGCTTCCCGGACCTTTCTCCTGAGTCAAGTCGCGGGGGCGGTGCCGGGGTGGGTGCATGTCAGAATAGAGGGAAGCGTTCGCCCCGCGCAGGAGGTCCCCGCCATGAGGCTCTCAGGCAATGATCAGCCGGAGAGGGCGATGGGGTCTGCCCAGAGGCCGGGGGACGGGACCGGGCCCACCGATCCGATTGGTGTTCTTGGCCCAACTGACCCACCCATGTTTGCCAGTCCGGTTGGGGCGGTGGCTGATCCGGCCAGTTTGATGGGCGTGGTTGGGCTGTCGCAGACGAGTGCCTCGGTGACGGTCGTGCAGACGCTGCCGACGGCGCCCACGGTGTCTTCGACGGCGACGACCCAGCCGGTGGGGCGTGGTGGTGGGTTTGGCCGGCGGCGAGGCCGGGTGTTGGCGGGCGGTGTGGTGGCCGTGTTGGCGGTGGGCCTTGGGGTGGCGGCGTGGTTGGCGGAGGGGTTAGCGGAAGCGACCGCGAATCTGAATGACGCTGGCGTGTGGGTGACCAACCCGGGCCGGCAGTTGCTGGGCCGCATGAACACGGCGGCGGGCGAGTTGGATGCCGGTTTGTGGGCGCCTTCGACCGAATTTGACTTGGTGCAAGAGGGCGACACGGTGGTGGTGGTTGATCAGGCGGCGGCGGAACTGATGGTGTTGGACACGGTGGGGACGGTGTTGGCTGGGGGTGGGGTTGGCATCCCGGTGGATGGGCAGGTGGGTTTAGGTGGTGGACGCCTGGTGGTGTTTTCGCCTTCGGCCGGGAAACTGTGGGTGGTGCCGGCCGCCCAGGTGGGGTCCCTGGACACGGCGGGTGGCCCGGCGGTGTTGCAGGGTTTGCCGGCCACGGCGGTGTGGGCGGTGGGCCAAGATGGTGTGGTCCATGTGGTGGACCCGGTGGCGGGCACTTTGACGACGCTGCCGGCGGTGGGCCCGGTGGTGACCGAGGCGTTGGCGGGTTGGCCGGCTGGTGGGGTGGCTGATGTGACCGCGGTGGGTGGTCAGGTGGTGGTGTTGGAGCAGGCCTCGGGGAGGTTGTTCCTGCCGGGCGGTGTGGTGGTGTCGTTGCCGCAGGCGGACTTGGGGGCCAGGGATCCAGCGGCCGATGGGGTTGACGCAGGTCTCGCTGGTTCCGCCGGTGCGGGTGTGTTGTTGCAGGTGCCAGGTCCGGCCAGCAGCCAGGTGGTGGTGCAGACGCCGGCCGGTTTGATCATCCAGCCGCTCAGTGGGGCAACGGCCCGGGGGGTGGCGGCCAACCCGGCGGGTGGTGGGGTGACCCGGCCGGTGGTGGCGGGCGGCTGTTCTTATGGGGTGTGGAATGGCACGGGTGCGGTGGTCCGGGCGTGTGGGGACCCGGCGTTGGACATGGCCAGCCAGGTGGAGGCCGTGAGCCCAAGTGACGAGTTGCGGTTGCGGGTGAACCGGGACCGGGTGGTGTTGAATCTGATGCCTTCGGGCCGGTTGTTCCTGGTGACGGGTGACCTGGTGGAGGCTTCGGATTGGGACTCGGTGGAGCCGGAGAGCGTGGTGGGGGATGCGGAACCGGATGCGAGTAGCCCGTTGGACAAGGTTGACGTGTGGGAGGACACGGACCAGTTACCGCCGGTTGCCAACGATGACGAATTTGGAGTCCGGGCGGGGGTTTCGACCCGGTTGAACGTGGTTTGGAATGACGAGGATCCGAATGGTGACTTGTTGACGGTCAGTCTGGTGGGGGAGTCGCCTTCGGTGGGGCAGGTCCAGGTGGTCCAGGATGGGCGGGCGTTCCAGGTGGCGGTGCCGGAGGGTGCGACTGGGTCAGGCAGTTTCATGTATGAGGTGGCGGATGGCCGGGGTGGGACGGACCGGGCAACCGTCAGGTTGACGGTTGTGGCCGGGGGAGCGAACAGTTCGCCGGAGATGACAACTTCGACGCCGGTGGTGCGGGTCGCGGCGGGCGCGTCGGTGAAGTTTGATGTCTTGGAGGGGTGGCGTGACCCGGATGGGGACATGCTCTACCTGCAGGACGCCCGGTTGGATGACACCGAAGAGGGCGATGTGCTCCGGTTTGGGCCGGATGGGGTGGTCGAGTTCCAGGATTCGGGCACGGTCACCGACGTCATCAAGACGGTTGCGGTCAGGGTGTCGGATGGCGAGTCTTCGGCCGATGGGTTGGTCAGTTTCGAGGTTGGGCCGGCGGGGGTTTGGCCGCCGGTGGTGAATGGGGATCATGCGGTTGGGGTGGTGGGTGGTGACGTGTTGGTGGATGTGTTGTTGAATGACACGGACCCGGATGGCGGCCAGCTCCGGTTGGTGAGCCTTGAAACGGATCCCAGGTTGACGCAAGTGTCCGTGGCGGGGGATTCGACCGTGGTGTGGCGGGCGGCCGAGCCGTTGACGGCGTACCTGCGTTACACGGTGGCGAACAACAACGGGACGGCGATGGGTTGGGTGCGGGTGGATGTGGTGGCCGTGCCGGCGGGCGGGTCTGGGTTGCCGCCGGCGCCGGTGGCGGACCGGGCGTTGGTTCAGGCTGGCGGGTCGGAGTTGGTGAATGTGTTGTGGAATGACACGGATCCGGATGGCGGGGTGTTGGTCTTGGTGGGTGCGACCTCGACGAATCCGTCGGTGGTGGGGGTGTCGGTGGTGGAGCACACGACATTGCAGGTGAGCGACTTGGTGGGCGGGTTTGATGAGCCGGTGCGGGTGTCGTATGAGGTGGCGAACTCTAACGGGGTGTCTGAGGGCCAGGTGACGGTGTTGCCGGTCGCACCGGCGGAGGTGCGGTCCCCACCGGTGGCGGTGGATGACCGGGTGGTGGTGCGGGCGGGGGATATTGTGACGGTTTTCCCGCTCGCCAATGACTATCATCCGGATGATCTGCCGTTCGAGTTGGTTGAAGGTTCGGCCACCAAGCTGGATGAGTCACAGGCGGGGTTGTTGTTTACCTGGAGTGACCGGGTCCGGTTCCACGCGGGGGGTGAGCCGGGTCTGGTGCGGGTGTCCTATCAGGTGACGGATAACCAGAACGATCCGGTGACGGGTGTGATCGAGATCCAGGTGTTGCCGGTGGCGGCGGAGTCGAACCAGGCGCCGGTGCCGCGGCCGGTGGAGGGCGCGACGGTTTACGGCGGGGCGGTGCACATTGCGGTGCCGTTGGATGGGATTGACCCGGATGGGGACTACACGGTGTGGGTGGGGGTAGGGACCCCGCCCGAGTGCGGGACGGTGTCGTATGCGGCGGGCGTGTTGACGTATGTGGCGGATGTGAGCCCGGTGGGGTGTGGCACGGACCGGTTCACGTATCTAGTGCAGGACCGGTGGGGGGCGCAGGGTGAGGGGCTGGCGGTGGTTGGTTTGGCGGAGCCCGCGAAGGTGAACCGGCCGCCGGTGCCGGTGGATTACCAGGTGTTTGTCCGGCCGGGCCGGCTGGTGGGGGTGAACCCCAGGCGGGATGTGACGGACCCGGATGGGGATACGGATATCACGTTGGTGAGCGCCACGGCGGTGTCGGAGGGCCTGGGCGAGGTTGGTTTGGATGACACTAAGTCGTGGGTGGTGTTCCGGGCGCCGGACCAGCCGGGGTTCTATGCGTTGAGCTATGTGGTGGCGGATTCGTTTGGGGCGCAGGCTTCTGGGTCCATCACGGTGCGGGTGGGTGAGGACGCGCCGTTGTTGGCGCCGTTGCCGCAGGATGATGTGGTGTCGGTGGAGCAAGCGTTGGCGGCCGCCAACGGGGCTGGTGTGGTTGAGGTGGAGTTGTTGTCGAACGACAGCGACCCGGACGGGCTGGTGTCCCAGGCCCAGGTGACCATCGATTCAGACCTGGTGGAGTGGGATGGCACGGTGGCGCGGGTGCCGGTGACGGGTGAGTGGCAGGTGGTGGATTATTCACTGACGGATATCGATGGCTTGGTGGGGCGGGCATTCATTGTGGTGCCGGGTGTGGAGGTGGTGGCGCCGGTGGTGTTGACGGGTGATTCCCTGGATCCGTCGGTGGGCGTGTTGCAGGTTGAGGCCGGCCAGACAGTCACGGTGGCGTTGGCGGATGTGATCGGGGTGCGGCCGGGTCGGTCGCCGCAGGTGGTGGGTGAGACGGTGACGGTGCGGCGGGGCACGGGCCGAGTGGTTGATGCGGGGACGTTGGAGTACACGGCGCCGCCCCAGGCGGGCAACGACGCGATCACGTTGCAGGTGACGGATGATCCGGGGGCGGAGGGTTTGGTGGCGACTGTGTCGATTCCGGTGACGGTGACCCCGGCGCCAGACCAGGAAGACCCGGAGGATGAGACCCCAGGCGAGCTGGCACTGGAGTTGGTGGGTGGCGAACTGCAGGTTGAGCCGGGGGATGCGGCCACGTTGGATTTGGCCCGCTATGCGCGGGTGTCGCTGCCTGAGGCCGTGGTCACGTTCAGCTTGGGGTCTGGCGGGTCGGTGACGGGGTTGGGCGGGGTGACGGCGTCGATGGACGGGACGGTGTTGACGGTGCGGGCGGCGTCCGATGTCGCCTTGGGGCGGGGCCGGGTGACGGTGACGGCGACGGCGGTGGCCTCAGGCGTCGAGGCACCGGTTTCGGCTTCCGCTGAGGTGACGGTCACGGTGGTGGCTTCGAGGCGTCAGGCGCCGGGTCCGCAACCGGATGTGGTGGCCGCAGGGGTCAAGCAGGGCGGCACGGTGTTGGTGCCGGTGCTGGACAATGATTTCAATCCGTTCCCGGAGACGCCGTTGGTGGTGACGGGCGTGGTGTTGACGGGCGGGGCGGCCCAGGTGGAGGTGGTGGGTGACCAGGTCAGGGTGTCCCCGGCGGGTGATTTCACGGGCGTGGTGACGGCCAGGTATACGGTGCGGGATGCGGCCGGACGGGAGGCCTCGGCGTTGATTACGGTCACGGTGTTGGGGGTGCCGGACCGGCCGGTGGGGTTGAGTGTGGAACAGAAGGGCGACCAGTTTGTGGTGCTGCGGTGGGTGGTGCCGGCCAACAATGGTTCGCCAATCGAGCGTTATGAGGTGACGGGGACGCCGGCGTTCAGCCAGACGTGTGCTTCGAATGTGTGCACGTTGACGGGGTTGACCAATGACGTGGAGTACACGTTCACGGTGGTGGCGTGGAACGGGGTGGGGCCGTCCGAGCCTTCTGGTCCTTCGGTGCCGGCCAGGCCGGACAAGCTGCCCAACACTCCGGCGGCGCCCAAGGTGGAGTGGGGTGATGGCTGGGTGATGGCTTACCCGGTGGATCCGGGTTCGGGGGGTTCGCCGGTGACGTCGTTTGATGTCCAGTTGGATCCGCCGCCGCCCACGGGTCAGGCGACCCAGCGGGGGGTGACCTCAAATGTGGTCTATTGGAGTGGGGTGTCGAATGGGACCTCGTACCGGGCGCGGGTGTGTGCCAAGAACAAGGCCGTCGAAAGCTGTGATGGGGATGAGTCGTTGTGGGGGCCGTGGTCGGACGTGGTGATTCCGGCGGGGACGCCCCGTGTGACGGACGTGTCGTTGACTGACACGGGCACCACGAATGGGGATGGTTGGCCCATCTACCGGTTGTGTTGGACCACGAATGAGAACGGCCGGCCGGTGACGGGGTACACGGTGTTTGAGAATGGTGGGGCGGCGGTAGCTTCGGGCAGCGGCAACCCGGGCTGTGTTGAGTTTGCGGTGAAGCCCTCGGAGCAGACTCATTCTTATGATGTGTCGTTGCGTAACGAGATTGGTTGGGGGCCGTACAGCAGGGAAGTGACCGTGCGGGTGGTGACCGCGCCGGGTGCGGTCTACCCGCTGTCGTTCACGGATCGTTGTGACGGTTGCGCCATCCTGGGTTTCACGCCTGGTTCCACTGGCGGCCATGCCTCGTATGAACTGAGCTACCACTACCGGGTGGTGCAGACCGGGGCAACGGGAACGATCGCGCCGGGTGGTGGCACCGTGCCGGGGTTGATGAACGGGATGTGCTACAGCATTGAGGTCTGGACCGAGGGCAACGTGGGCGGGCAGGTGAGGAGTAGTTGGGTGGCCACGGCCAGCGACGTGTGTCCCTACTGGCAGCCCTCTCCGCCGCCTAAGCTCTGGGCCTCGTCTGATGACGGCTTAGTTACTTTCACCTGGGATGCGGCCAACGGCAACGGTCGACCGGTGGTCAACTATCGAATCACTGTCAGCACGAATGGTGCTGCCGCCACCCATGACTTGATAGCGCAACGGACCAGCTGGGAAGAGCCCAACTTGGGGTATTCGCAGACCGTTTGCCTTGAGGTCGTCACTGTCACTACCTGGGGATCCAGTTCACCCACTTCTGTCTGCGGCACTTCTGCACCTGCGCCCGCGCCGTACCTTGAGTTGTGGCAGAGCACTTTCACCGACTCCCCGCGTGTGGGCCTGGCTTGGGGCAACCTGCAGCCGGGTACTTACAGCATGTGGGCGAGCGTCCAAACAGACGGAGGCACCGTTGCTGGTGAGTTCGGTCCGGTCGACGGTTGCACGATCAGCGGAGGGTCTGCTAGCTGTAGCCTGGCTGCTTCAGGCAGCGTGACGTTCCCCGTAGAGGCGGAGGAGGGTGACAACATCACCTTCTACCTTTCTGGCCCCAGCGGCACCGTCTCATCCAATGCGATCTCAATACACATCCGCTAATCCCCAAGGCACCAGTCTGCCTTCGGGCGGATGGGGAACGCTCGGCCGCCCTTTTGCCAGCGCGCAGTTGGGAACCCGGGCGTCGACCTCCCAAGCCCCTTTTGCCAGCGCGCATCGCTTCAGCCCTGATCCACCGATTATCGGCGTGGTGAGCAGCCCCAGATGGGGCTGGTCGGTAGCTGAGAATCGGTGGATCAGGGCTCAGCCGTGCGCGCCCTCCAGGAACGCCCGCATGATCGGCCCAGCGGTGCCTGAACCAGAAGCGCCGCCTTCCACAAACACCGCCACGGCCAGGTCGCCGCTAATCGCCACCATCCAGGCGTGGGTGGACGGCGGATTCGTGTTGCCGTATTCGGCCGTGCCGGTCTTGGCGCCAATCTCGCCCGGCAGGTCCCGCAGCACCGAGGCCGTCCCAGTCTGGACCACGCCCCGCATCATGGTGAACAAGGTGGAGCCCTCATCGGCCGTGATCGACAAGTCCGCGCCCACCCCGGCCGCTGCCGATTCCCCAGCGGCGGCACTGCCATCAGCCGCCGGTGCGTCACTTGCCTGATCGCCATCGGCCGCCTCAGCGCCATCGGCCGCCTCAGCGCCATCGGCGCCATCGGCCGCCGCATAGCCCTCCGGCAGGCTAACCAGCGTGGGCGTCACCTTGTGGCCGGCCGCAATCGACGCCGCCACAACCGCCATGTCCAGCGGCGACACCAACACATCGCCCTGCCCAATCATGGCCGCGGCGTGGGCCGTGCCGGCCGAATCAGCCGGCACCGAACCGGCAAACGCCTCCGTCCCCAAGTCCAGTTCCTGGCCCACACCCAGCGCCGCGGCGGCATCGGCCAGGTCCTGCTGCGACACCACGTCATACTGCGAAATGAAGGCCGTGTTGCAACTCAAAGCCAGCGCCGAGGCCAACGGGATGTCCCCAGTGGACCCGGACGGGAAGTCGGAATAGTTGTTGAAGGTCTTGCCGTCCACCGTCACCCCGGCGGTGCACGGCAGCGTCGATTCAGGCGTCAGGCCGGCCCGCAGCAGCGCCAGCGAACTAACCAGCTTGAAGGTCGAACCGGGCGGGTACTGGCCCAGCAGCGCCGTGTCATACCAGTTCGAACCGGGGCTGTTGGCTACCACCAGGACCTCGCCGGTAGAAGGCCGGATCGCCACCAGAGAGGCCGGTCCGGTTTGGTCCGCCAGCGCCGTCTCGGCCAGTTCCTGTAGGGCGATGTCGAGCGTCACGGTCAGTTGCACCCCGTCGTTGGCGACCTCCTCCTTCAGCACCGTCGAGGTCCCCGAACCTTCCGCCGGCGCCTTCGAGATGATGTAGCCGGGGGTGCCGCGCAACTCCGAGTCGTACTCCTTCTGCAGGCCGGACAGGCCAA
>JAISTN010000034.1 GCA_031272565.1 Bifidobacteriaceae bacterium | reverse complement strand
CGCGGTGCCGCTCAACACCGGTTTGGCCGTCGCCTTGAAGGTGTTGCCGGCGCCGTCGTTTTCCTCCAGCATCTGCTTGGCGGCCCGCCAGGCCGGGGTGTAACCCAAGTCCTTTTCGACATCGGGCACCTGTTCGATCTGCGACAACTCGAAGACCGACTGGGCGTTGTCCGTCACCGGGCCGTACGAATCGACCGCGATGGTGACCGGGCCCATGCCCAGGAAGCCGAACGCCACCAGGCCGAAGGCAAATACGGCCGGGGCCGCGGAGGCCAGCACCGAACCGGCCGGCGCGCCGATCAGCACCTGGTCCAGGCCCAGGGTGGAGATCAGGAAGGCGCCGCCCATCAGGCCAACGATGGCGATGCCCAGCCAGTAGGCGGAGAAGTTGCCGGCAATCAGGCCGGACAGAATGTTGAGGGACGCGCCGCCCTCCTGGGAGGACTTGACCACTTCTTCGGTGTGCTTGGCCTTGGTCGAGGTGAAGACCTTGACCAGTTCGGGGATCAACGCCCCGGCCAGGGTGCCGAAGCTGATGATGGTGCCCAGCTTCCACCACAGGCCGTTGGAGTTCTCGATCCCGCCCAGCATGGCGAAGGTCGTGATGTAGGTCAGGGCGATCGACACGATCGAGGTCACCCAGACCAGGGAACTGAGCGGCTTCTCGAAGTCGAATTCGGCCTTGTCGCCGTAGCGGGCCTTGGCCACCGCCTCGTTCAGGAAGTAGCTCACCACGGAGGCGATCAGCATGACGGCGCGGACCGTGAAGATCCAGACCAGCAGTTGGGCCTGCATGGTGGCGTCGCTGACACCCAGCAGGATGAACGTCACCAGGGCCACGCCGGTGACGCCGGAGGTTTCGAAGCCGTCGGCGGAGGGGCCCACCGAATCGCCGGCGTTGTCGCCGGTGCAGTCCGCGATGGTGCCCGGGTTGCGCGGGTCGTCTTCATCGATCTTGAAGACGATCTTCATCAGGTCGGAGCCGATGTCCGCGATCTTGGTGAAGATGCCGCCGGCGATGCGCAGGGCGCTGGCGCCCAGGGATTCGCCGATGGCGAAGCCGATGAAGCAGTTGCCGGCAATGTCGCCGGGCAGGAACAGCAGGATGACCAGCATCAGGAGCAGTTCCAGCGAGATCAGCACCATGCCCACAGACATGCCGGAGCGCATCGGGATCTCATGGACCGGCCAGGCCTTGCCCTTGAGGGAGGCGTGGGCGGTGCGGGAGTTGGCGAAGGTGTTGACGCGGATGCCAAACCAGGCGACGGAGAAGGACCCGGCCATGCCGATCAGCGAGAAGGCGATGATGATGGCGACCCGGCCCACCGGCAGTTCGACCAGGAACTTGTAGTAGACCACAATCACGGCGGCGATGAAGACCCACAGGACCAGCAGGAACTTGCCTTGTTTGATTAGGTAGGCCTTGCAGGTGGCGAAGATCAGTTCGGAGACGCGCTTCATTGAGGCGTGCACCGGTAGGGAGCGCAGCCGGACGTAGGTCCAGGCGCCAAAGCCCAGTCCCAGCAGGCAGACGGCCAGTGAGACCAGCAGGATGGCTCGGCCGGAGATGGAGTCGGTGATCTTGACCTGGCTCAGGTCCGGCAGCTTGAGGCAGGCCTCGCCGTGGCAGTCCGAGGTGTCCTCGGCCGCCTGGGCGGCACCCCCGGTGAAGCCTGTCAGGATCAGGCTTAGTCCTACTATCAAGCCTCCCAGGAGGGGGAGCCGGTGGCGCCCGATGCCGTTGGCCGGCTGAGCGCCGGGGCACCGGAGGGCAGGGGGAGACGAAAGTAGACGAGCCATTGGTAGACCTCTCAAGTGGATTGCGCTCGGAGTGTACAACGAGCGTTGGGCCCTCACGGTAGCCTGGGCATAGCTCTGCCCGGGGGGCCATGAGGGGGGCGACGGCGCACATCTCCGCAGCATGACTCTATGCCCCTTAGCTGGGTGTCTGCGACACCAGACGCCCCAGATCGGGGTTTGTCGTAGAAATACCTAGGTGGTTTCCGATGCCGGCGGGCCGCCGGTGGCGTGGACCGGCCGGCGGCCCGGAACCCGCGCAATTGGGGAACGGGCCTGGAAGCACTAAGATTTCGTGGGATGTCCCAAGCGTTCCAGCGTCGCGCCAGCAGGACCTGTGATGCCGGGGCGGCTGCCTAGGCGGCCGCCAGGACCATCGCAAGGCTTGCTCCCGCGGGGCTGGACCTCATGCAATCAACAACCGTTGGAAGGTTTGCTCGTGCCCAAGTATGTCTACAACTTCACCGAAGGCGACAAGGATCAGAAGGATCTGCTTGGTGGCAAAGGTGCCAACCTGGGGGAGATGACGGGCTTGGGCCTGCCGGTCCCGCCTGGTTTCACCATCACCACCGAGGCCTGCCGCTACTACATGCATCACGGTGAGAACCCGGCCGAACTGGCCGGTCAGGTCACCACCGCCATCGCCGCCCTGGAAGAGCGCTTTGGGCGCCAACTGGGTGGCGCCACCGAACCGCTCTTGGTGTCCGTGCGTTCCGGCGCCAAGTTCTCCATGCCCGGCATGATGGAGACCGTCCTGAACGTGGGCCTCAACGATGAGTCGGTCCACGGCCTGGCGGCCTTCGCCAATGACGAGCGCTTCGCCTGGGACTCCTACCGCCGCCTGATCCAGATGTTCGGCAAGACCGTGCTGGGGATCGACGGCGACCTGTTCGCCGGCGCTCTGGACGCCAAGAAGGCCGAGGTGGGTGCGACATCGGACGTTGACCTGACGGCCGAACACCTCCAGGCCTTGGTGGAGACCTTCAAAGCCATCGTGGCCGGCGAAACCGGCCAAGCCTTCCCGCAGGACCCGCGGGCCCAAGTCGATGCCGCCGTGATCGCCGTCTTCAACTCCTGGAACACCGAGCGGGCGGTGCTGTACCGCCGGCGCGAGAAGATCTCCGACGAGTTGGGCACCGCCGTCAACGTCCAATCGATGGTGTTTGGCAACCTGGGTCCGGACAGCGGCACCGGTGTGGCCTTCACCCGTAACCCGGCCACCGGCCAGAAGGGCCACTACGGCGACTACCTGCCCAACGCCCAGGGTGAAGACGTGGTGGCGGGCATCCGCAACACCCTGTCGCTGGACGACTTCGAGAAGATCGACAAGGCCAGCCACGACACGCTGCTGGACATCATGAGCAAGCTGGAAACCCACTACCGCGACCTGTGCGACATCGAGTTCACGGTCGAGCGGGGCAAACTGTGGATGCTGCAGACCCGAGTGGGCAAGCGGACGGCATCGGCCGCCTTCAAGATCGCCACCCAGTTGGTGGACGAAGGCCTGATCAACCTGGACACCGCCCTTGACCGGGTGACCGGCGAGCAGCTATCCAACCTGATGTTCCCGCAGTTCGACGCCAAGGCGCCCAAGACCCGGCTGACCAAGGCCATGGCCGCCTCGCCGGGGGCTGCCGTGGGGGCTGCCGTCTTCGATTCGCCCACCGCCCAGGCTTGGGCGGCTGAGGGCAAGACGGTCATCCTGGTGCGCCGTGAGACCAACCCGGATGACTTGGGCGGCATGATCGCCTCGGCCGGCATCCTGACGGCCCGCGGTGGCAAGACCTCCCACGCCGCCGTGGTGGCCCGCGGCATGGGCACCACCTGCGTGGTGGGCGCCGACGCGCTCGATGTCGATCCGGTGGGCCGCAAGTTCGAGGTGGGCGGCACGGTGGTCAAGGAAGGCGAGATCATCGCCATCGACGGCACCACCGGTGAAGTCTTCCTGGGTGAGGTGCCCGTGGTGCCCAGCCCCGTGGTGCGCTACCTCGAAGAGGGCCTGGACAAGGCCTTGGCGGCGGTGGGTGACGACGCCGACGCGGCTGACCTGATCATGTCGGTGCACCGCATCCTGACCCACGCCGATGAGGTGCGGCGGTTGAAGATCCGCACCAACGCCGACAACGCTGAGGACGCCGCGCGGGCTCGCCGCCTGGGCGCCCAGGGCATTGGCCTGTGCCGCACCGAGCACCAGTTCCTGGGCGACCGCCGGGTGCTG
>JAISTN010000006.1 GCA_031272565.1 Bifidobacteriaceae bacterium | reverse complement strand
CGGTGACGGAAGTGCTGGCGGAGCAGGCGATGGCGCTGTTCCCGGAGGCGCTGCCCAGGCGGTTCGGCCACTTCGAGCCGCTACAGGGCCGGTTCGGCCAGGTGGGCGCGGCGGGCCTCACTGCGGCGTGGCAGGAAGGGGCCGACTGGGATCTGATCCTGGGCGGTTCCGGCTTGCCCTGCTTGGGCGGCGGCGTGTATTCGGGAGCGCCTAGCGACGGGCTCCCGCGGATGTGGCATCTCAGCCTCGCCTTCATCGGCGACACGTTCCGCGACGCGGCCTGGCGCGACGGGCTGCGGGCGTTCTTCACGGCGGTGGCCGATCGCGCGTCGGCCCTGTACGCGAAGGCCGAAGTGGTGCCGGGCCTGACGTACTCGGGCCAGCAGTTGTTCTACCGCTACAAGGACAAGTCGGAACAGAGGCCGTACGACCGCGGCCGGGGCCTGCTGGGGGTGACGCGGCGGCCGACGTGGTGGGCGTGGTTCGGCGGCGGCTACCTGCCGCTGGTGGCCGCCCATCTGGACCGCCCGCCCGCCAAGTGGCGCGTGACCGCCAGCGCGGCCGGCCGCCTGGCGGAGTTGGCCGAGGGGCCCAGCCCGGCCGCCGGCCTGGGCCACACCTGGTTCCCCCGCCAGATCAGGGTGAGGCCGGGCTTGCTGGGCCCCAAACCGGCCCGTCTCCGGCCGGCGGAGTTGCTGGCTTGACGATCTTTCAGGGTCCGGGCCGAGGGCGGCGCCGCTCAACGCCGAGAACCGGCCGGACGCGACAGTGGTCAGCGCCGAGACGGCGATCAGCCGGACCGCCAATGCCGGCCGCCCATTCACAGGCGGCCTGCATCTCGGCCGCCACATCAACGCCGACATCTACGCCGCGGTGCCTCCGGCCGAAGCCATCGCCACGGTCGTCGCCGGGGGCGCGGCGCGGTTGACTGGGCCGGGCTGCGGGTGTTCCGGGTCGTCGCAACCTCAGTGGAAGGCCGGCGGTGACAATTCACCAAGCAACTTGGTGACATATCATGAAGTTACTTGGTGAATTGTCACCCGGTAGCCGATCGCCGCCGGGGAGAGCAGGGAGATCATGGAGACTGTGGCTGACTATCATCCCCGCATCGCGGACCGGTTGCTGGCACAGGCCCTGGCGAGCGCGGGCGCGGCGCATATCGTGGGGCCCAAGTGGTGCGGCAAGACCACGACAGCCGAGCAGGCCGCGGCCTCGGCGGTCTACCTCCAAGACCCGGACCACCGCAGTGACTATGCTCGACTGGCGGCCACCCAGCCTTCCCTGCTGCTGTCGGGTGACCGCCCGCGCCTCCTCGACGAGTGGCAGGAGCAACCGGTGCTGTGGGACACGGTCCGCTTCGCCGTCGACCGGAGCCAGGCGGTCGGCCAGTTCATCCTGACCGGCTCGTCGGTGCCGTCCAAAGAAGACGTACGCCACACCGGCACGGGCCGGGTTTCCCGCGTCCGGATGCGGCCCATGAGCCTGGCAGAGTCGGGCGAGTCGGACTCGACCGTGTCGCTGGTGGACATCATGGCTGGTCGTAACATCGCCGGACAGGCCACGCTGCCGCTGGACTATCTGGCCCTCACGCTGGTGCGGGGCGGCTGGCCAGCCTCGGTCGTCCAGCCCGGCGAATACTCTTCCATGCGCGCCTCCGACTACGCCGAATCCATTATCGAATCAGACATCTCGCGCGTCGACGGGGTGGACAAGAACCCCCGGAGGGTCCGCTTGCTGATGCGCTCGCTGGCCCGGAACGAGTCCACGGAAGCGGCCATGACGACCATCCGGGAAGACATGTCGGCCGACGACGGCATCTTGTCCGTCAATACGATCTCTTCCTACCTGACCGCCCTGCGGCGGCTCTACGTGTTGGAGGACCAAGAGGCGTGGGCGCCGGCCGTGCGGTCGAAGGTCGCCCAGCGGACCAGCCCCGTTCGACGTTACTGTGACCCTTCCATCCCCGCCGCGTTGCTCCGCCTCACGCCCAGCAAGCTCATGGCCGACTTCAGCACCTTCGGCCTGCTGTTCGAATCGCTCTGCGTGCGCGACTTGCGGACCTACGCTGAAGCCAATGACGCCACGGTCTGGCACTACCGGGACGCCCGCGGCCTGGAATGCGACGCCATCGTCGAGTTGGGCGATGGTACTTGGGGGGCCGTGGAGATCAAGTTGGACAAAGCTGCCGAGGAAACCGCCGCGGCGAGCCTCCTGGACATCCAACGTCACGTCCGCTCCCAGCACGCCGGCCCGCCCAGTTTCCTCATGATCCTCACTGCCAGCGGCTTCGCCTACCGTCGGGAGGACGGCGTTTACACCGTGCCGATCGCCTGTCTCGCGCCCTAGCCGCGGTGTAGATTCGGCCAGTGTCTGTCAGGGGGGTCCCCGAGCCGTGGCCGCGGTCCAAGGGCTCGCTCTGGAGGCTCTCGGGCTCGTGTTGAACATCGCCCGGCGCGCAGACGTCACGTTGTTCCTCGGCGGCGGACCGTCGTCCTCGAACCGGCCACCCGGCGGCTGTGCAACCAGGCGTTCTTCACCAAGATCATCCTGACCGAAGACTGGACCATCGAGCACACCTTCGAGGAGGTGTATCGCTCGCTTTACTCGCTCATCCCCTCAGTCGCTTCGGAAGAGACTGCCAGCAGTCTCTTCTCTCAGCTCAATCGGGGATACGAGACGATCATGCAGCCTGAGAACCGGCTCCGCGCCGACTACTGGCAGCGCACCAGACAGCTCCATCCGTCCATCGACTTGGACAGCAACGCAGACCGAGAGCAGTGGGAGCTTGCTCATACTGCCGAGGTCAAGGCAGCTGTTGACGAGCGAAGCGAGGAGCACGCGCCCCTACCACCGGACCTCGCCGGGGACAGGGTTGGAACAACGAACATATGGTGTTCCTCGGGCCTGCGGTCCTCGTCAACACTCAATCGCTCGCGGCTCACGAGCAAGCTCGCGGCCGCTCGCTCAATCGTGTGGAGGTGGCGGGAATCGACACGTATTCGCTCCGCGAATCCGCCCCGCTGCGGTTCCCCTCCGGGGAATCCTCGCGTCTTGCGAGTGTTCGGAAGCCCATCGGGGCTCCCTCTCGAAAACTCGCAAGCCCTCACGGGTCCGATTCCCACAGTGACATTTCACACGTGAAAAACGACCCACAAGGGGCCGCTTTTCAGGTGTGGAGCTGGGGGGAATTGAACCCCCGTCCGGCATCCGTGAACCAGGTCTTCTCCGGGCGCAGCTTGCCTGCGGTGTTCTCAGCCCCGGCGCTGCGGCAAGCAACACGCCGCCAGGCTCAGTTACCTGAGAGTCCCCGTGAGCCGGGTAACGCGGCTCATGAGCAGTGGGTTCCTAGTCGACGCCAGTGACTGGGGCGGAACCAACCCCAGGCTGACGGGCAGCCGCTCGCTTAGGCAGCGAGGGCGTAGCCGGTGCGGTTAGATTTGGCACCTATTGGTTTACGTGGAGCGTTTACGAGATAACCACGCATCCTCGGCCCGCTTCTCCTGTCCCGACGCACACCGTCGAAACCGATCAGCCCCTCTATGTAGTTGTGTCTAGCCAGGTTACTCTAGCAACCCTGTCAAGCCCCACCGTCAGGTTCGCTCCGGCCCGCCCGTTAGGTTCGCCACGGCCCACGACATTCAATGGGTGACCACGGACAAGCTGGCCGGCGTCACCCGGCCGGGGGAGGGGTCTACCGGAGCTTGGCCCACCCGCAGGAGGGGTCTTGCCCGGCGCCTGCTCAGACCCTGGGGATAGGGCCTGCCGGAGCAGGACCGTCCCGGTGCCTGACCCCTCCTGCGGCCAGAGGTGATCCGTGTCTTCGCAGCCGCCAGTTAGACATGAACCACCTCTGACGGCGCCGCCGGCTGGCGGCCGCCCATAAGCTTGTCAAGCAGCACAATCACCAAGGGAGGCAAGGCCCCATGTATTCCCTGCAGAAACTGGCCGGGCTCGCGGCCCTGGCCATCAGTTGCCCGCTGGCGCTCGCGGCTTGTACGGCGCAAGACGAGCCTGATGTCGCCAGCCTGCCGGCAACCGCCACGGCCGCCGGCAACTCCCAGACGGGCAGTGCTAACCAGGGCGGCCAGGGCGCCAACGACACTCAAAGCCCCCAGGGCCCCGCGGCCAGCGGGGGCACCACGCCGGACACCAGCGCCGTCTCCCAGAAAGCACGGGCCGAGGCGATGTTCAGTTGCCTACGTCAGGCCGGCCTGACGGTGGACCTGGAGGACGTGCCCGGCGACCAGGCTCAGGTCACCTTCACGGGGGACGACATGGCGGTGGCCTGTGCGCCCGCCGCCGGGGAGGGGGAGGCCGCGGAGTGTCAGTTTTCGGGTGACCTGGTCAACAAGGAGAGCAGGAATGACCTGATTGACCTAAGTGACCTCATGGAGCAAGCCGTGGACCGGGCCACCACCACCGGCGCGGCTGTGTTGATGATCGGCGAACAGGACCATTCGGAGGTCTACGCGGCCTGCCTGGCCGAATCCGGCTACATCCCACCCACGCACTTCATCGACCCCACCGAGGAACTACGGCAGAAGCAGCGCGAGGCGGAGGTGTCCGCCGAATGGGCGGCTTGTGCCCGGGCCAACGGCTTCCCGGCCACCCAGGACCCTGCGCCGCCGGTGGCGGACGGTTGGGCAACCCAGCCGATGGCGGTATTGCCCCACACCATCACGACGGAGGAGTTCCGCGCGTTGCTGCAGGTTTGCCCCAGTTTTGACGTGGAGGCTCACAATGCCGCCCGGGACACTCAGGAGGACCAGGACCCGTTGGATGGGGATGTGCTCCAGGCGGCTGACACAATGGTGATCGACCCGAAGATCGGCTTCGACCTGCCGGGCTATGACGGCAGCGCGACTGAGGGGGACCCGGAGATCGACCAGGTAGACCTGGCCCACATGCAGGAACTGAACCAGGTCTGGATAGAAGTCACCCAGGCCGCCTGGGCCGAGTGGTACGGCCTGGACACGGTGCCAACACTGATGGGATAGGACCGCCGATGCCGCTCGTGGACCATCCACCAGGAGGAGGCGCGGCGGCCCCGCGGGAGGAGGCGCGGCGGCCCCCAGAGCCCTTAGGCTTGGTATCAGACAACGATTCCCATCGGAAGGCAGGCCCCATGAGACTCCGTAGACGAACCGCCGCCATGGTGGCGGTCTTGATGCCGTTGGCGTTGGCGGCCGTGACCGGGTGTGGTTCCGCCACGCCCGATGTCGCCACCTTGCATGGCAAAGGCAAGGTTTCCAATGCCGCGGATTCGAACGCGGGCGCGACCCAGCTTGAGGGGGCCGAAAAGATGGTCTCTTGCCTGGCCGAGAATGGCATCAAGGCTGGTCTTGAGCCATGGGACACGACCCAGTCCGCGGTGGTGCCTGAGGTTGACGACACCTATCTGCTGTGCACGCCTGACACCGGCTGCCAGGTCAGTAAGGGTGGGCCAATCGAAGACCAGTGGGACATGACCGAGACCGAATGGGAGAGGCTCTACGACCTGTACAGCGACCAGCAGGACGCCTGGTGGAGCGCCCAGGATGCTGTGACGGAGGCCTGGACCGGTGCGGTGACTGTCGAGGGCGGCGGGGCGGTGCGCTTCGAGGTGGACCCGGAGGCCACGGTTTCCGGCGAAACCACCGAGTCGTTGGCCAGCGCCGATGCGACCATCGTGGGCGAGGTCATCATGGATGACGAAGCCCCCACGGCAGGCGAAGATGGCACCATCACCGGAGGTGACGGTGAGACCATCACGCAGGATGCTGGCGAGACGCCCACCGAGGGCGACGGCGATGGTGTCGCCACGCCGGCGCCAGAGCCGGATGAAGTCATTGGCGAGGAGATCATCGATGATCCCATGGCCAACCTCCCGCCGCTGCTGATAGTGGGTAGCGAGGACATGTCGAGCATCTGGATCGCCTGCCAAGAGGAATCCGGCTACACCTACCCCCAGTGGCAGTACGACCCGCAAGATGAGTTGCGTTCAAAGCAGGCTCAGGCGGACGCCGGCGCGGACTGGGCGGCCTGCGCGCGTGAGAATGGCCTGCCGGAGGTCAAGGATCCCGATCCACCGGTGGCGGATGAATACCAGACATACCCGAGTGTCAAGATTCCGGCCACCATTGCCTACGAACTACTGGAGGCGGTAATCGACGCCTGCCCAGTGTTCGACATCGAAGCGCAACGTGCCTGGGACGAGGCCTACGAGGCCGCCTACCTGGAGATAGGCGATGACCAAGCGGCCTGGGAGGACTGGTTCGAGAAGAACCCCTACCCGGAGCAGCCGCCGGTCGAGCTTGAGTATCCGGAAAACGGCTTCGATTCCCCGGAGGAGTGGGAAGAGTTAGACAAGCTACAGCAACTGCTGTACCGGGACCAGGAGGCCTACTGGAACGAGCAGGCTGGCGGCGACGTGGCCTTCGTGGAGGAGCTACCCGCAGAGGGCGTGGGCTAAGGGCTGACAGGGGGGACCCTGGGGTGGAAGGCCTGGCTTGCCCCCAGACCTCCAGCACACAACCAGCTAATCGTGCCATGCTTAACGCAGTGGGCCGGAAGGACTGAGAGAGAATGAAGAAGCACCTCAAGGGCATCATTGCCGCGTCGGTAGTTGTGGTCTTGGTGGCCGCGGCCGCCATCTTTGCCGTCTGGTGGGGCCACCGGGACACCGGCACCACCACCGAAACCAAGGTCCGCACCGCCACGGTGGAGCGCACCTCGCTGGAGGCGTCGCT
>JAISTN010000001.1 GCA_031272565.1 Bifidobacteriaceae bacterium | reverse complement strand
GCCACCAGCGTGTAAAGGCCGTCTTGGCTGTTCAGGGCGTCGCGCATGGCGGCGTCGCCGGGCAGCAGGCCGGCGCCCACGATGCCCCAGTCCAGGGCCAGGCCCTGGTTCATCAGTTGGTCCAGGTAGTAGGCCTGGTGGGCCCGGTGGAAGGCGCCCACGCCAAAGTGGACTATGCCGGGCGTGACGGCGGACCGGTCGTAGAGGGGCACCGCGACCTGGGGATTGAGTTGGCCTAGGGCGGAGTTGGCGAGTTGTGTCATGGTGGGGGCTTTCGTGACTGCGGGTGGTTGGGAACGAACAGTTGGGAACGGACCTGCTGGGGCCATGCTAGTGCCCAGAAAATCGTTTACACCAGGCCGTCAGCACAGTGGCGCCTGGGTTGGCCTCAGTCCAGTGGGTTGAACCAGTCCAGGCCGGGGAAGCGGGCAAAGTCCCGGTTCAGGGTGGCCCACCGGGCACCGTGTTCGATGGCAACCGCCGCGTGGTGGGCGTCATGGCTGAGGTTGCCGGTGGCGTTGGCCTGGTGGCACAGGCGCCGGAAGATGGTCCAGTGGTCAGGGCCCGGGAAGACCCACCCAACGCCGTCAGCCGCCAACAGGTCGTCGATCACCCGCAGAGCGGCCTCTAGCGGCGTGGGTTCCTGGTAGATCCTTGGGTTGGTGGAAACCCTGACACAGCCGGCCGCCACCGCCGGCGTCAGGCCCAACCCCACGCCAGCGTCAACCAGTCCAGTCAGCCAGGCTGACAGCTTCTCATGCTGAGGATGGTCGGCCCGGCTGACGGCCACCAGCACGTTCACATCAGGCAGGATCATGCCAGGCCATCCATGATGTCCTCCAGCAGGGCGTTGCAGGTCAAGTCAACGCCCGGCAGGGTGCCCGGCACCGTGGGCTGAAACTCCCTGATCCGGAACGGCGCCTTGGGCGTCACGTGGTGCTCTTGATACTTGGCCAGCATGTCCGCCAGGGCCTCCTCCACCAACGAGCCCACCGTCCGGCCCGCCTTGGCGGCCATCACCTTGACCTCCCGGTACAGGTCGTCATCGATCATCAACGTGGTGCGCATACATAACATCATACTAGCTATATGCCTATATGCCAGACTGCCCGCAACGGGCCCCACCTCACTAAACGAGGCGGTGGCGACCCGGCCTACCAGAGCCAGGTGACGCCCGGGGCCTTGGCGAACACGGCATCGGCGCTGACTAGCGGGGCCCCTTCAGTCACGGCCACGGCCGCGAGGAGCCGGTCAAACGGGTCCGCGTGGTCCCATTGCAACTGCCCGGCCAGCAGGGTGTGCTGGTGGCTGATCGACAGACTTGAGGCACCCAACCGGACCAGTGTGGCGGCGTAGTCGGTGATGACCGGGGCGGCGGCGGGCAGTTTGCCCAAGCGGTGCTTGATGGCCAGCTCCCAGGGCACACAGGCCGGCACCAACAGTTGGTTGGCGCGGTCGGCGATGGTTTCCCTGGCCTTGGCTGACAGCTTGGCCGGTTGCCGGACGGCCCACAGGAAGGCGTTGGTGTCCAGAATCAGGCGCGCCATCAGCCCCAGGCTTCCAATTCGCTGGAGGCCACCGGCGCCAGGACCTCGTGCTCCACTTCCCCGGGTATGAAGCCCAAGACGCGCCGGGTACGGTCCGGCAGCGGTGTCAACTTGACCACCGGCTGGCCCCGACGGGCGATCAGCACTTCCGTGCCCTGTTCGGCCTCCACCAGCAACCGGGACAGCGACGCCTTGGCCTCCTGCACATTCACCTGATGCGACATGGTCCTAGTCTACTAAACCAGACCAGCAATCTGCAGTGTGCCGCCGGACCGGCGCGCGGGGGTGGCCGGCCTTACATCACCAGTTGGGTCAGGGGCATGGAGGAGTCGGCGCCGATGGTTAAGGCGCTGGGCGGCAGGCCGTGGATCATGGCGTGGACGCCGGCGGCGGCGATCATGGCGCCGTTGTCGGTGCAGTACTTGAGCGGCGGGATGCGCAGCCGCAGGCCGGCCTCGGCGAACCTGGCCGCCGCCTTGTCCCGGAGCTGCGAGTTGGCGCTGAAGCCGCCGCCAATCACCACGGTGTCCAACCCCAGGTGCCGGGCGGCGGCAATGGTCTTGGCCACCAGCACGTCCGCGACCGCCTCGCTGAAAGAGGCCGCGAAGTCCTCAAGGGGCACCGCCTCGCCGCGGTCCTCGGCCGCCTCAATCCAGCGCGCGGCGGCCGTCTTCAGCCCGCTGAAACTGAAGTCATAGGGGTGTTTCTCCAGGTCCTGGCGCCGGGTCAGCGCCCGCGGGAAGGCAATCGCCTTCGGGTTGCCAGCCCGGGCCAACCGGTCGATGTGCGGCCCGCCGGGGTACGGTAGCCCCAGAATCCGGCCGATCTTGTCAAAGGCCTCCCCCGCGGCGTCATCGAGCGTCTGCCCCAGTTCGGTGATCGCAGCGCCGTCAATCACCAACAGCGACGAATGCCCACCGGACACCACCAGTGCCAACACCGGCCCCGCAAACGCCCCCTCTACCAACTGGTCCACTAGGGCGTGACCCACCACGTGGTTGACCCCATAGAGCGGCTTGTCCAGGGCCAAGGCCAGGGCCTTGGCGGCGCTCAAGCCCACGGCCAGCGACCCGATCAACCCGGGCCCGGCCGTCACAGCCACGGCGTCCACCTGTGCCAACGCCACTCCGGTGCCATCCAGGGTGGCCCGCAACGCGGGGATCATGGCCTCCAGGTGTGCCCGCGAGGCCACCTCCGGCACAATCCCACCAAACCGGGCGTGCTCATCCATCGATGAGGCGACCGTGTCCAACAACAGGTCGAAACCGCGGGCCAGGGCTACGCCCGTCTCATCGCAGGACGTCTCGATGCCCAGCACCAGTGGGCCCCCATCAGCTAACACGCCCCCAAGGGTAACGCCCCCCACCTGAACCACCTCTCCGGACACATTTGAGTGACACATAGAGCCACGAATGTCGGCTAAACTAGACCTACTACTGAGTGACAAGACAGCCTAGAAGGTAGCCATGGAGTTCGTGACGGTCAGAGACCTGCGCAGCACGCCCCGCCAAGTCTGGCAAGCCCTGGAGCGCGACGGCATGACGGTGGTCACCAACCACGGCCGGCCCCAGGCACTCATGGTCTCGGTCAACGGCCAAACCCTGGACGCCACGGCCCAGGCCGTCCGGCGGGCCCAGTTGATCAGGCTGGTGGCCCAACAGCAAGCCGCCTCTGTCGCGGCCGGCCTCGACACCTTGACCATGGCAGAAATCGATGCCGAAATCGCGGCGGCCCGCCAGGAGCGCCACGCCCAGTCAACCCAGGCCTGAGGCCATGCCAGTCAAGGTTGTACTGGACACCAACATCCTGGTCTCGGCCCTCCTATCACCCACTGGTGCCCCGGCCCGCGTCCTCGCCCTCGTACTGCAAGGGGACCTGCTGCCCTGCCACAACCGCAGTATCATCGCCGAATACCGCGCGGTCCTGAGCCGCCCCAAGTTCAACCTTGACCCCCACATGACGAACCAACTGGTCCAGGACATCGAGACCCACGGCCTGCCCGTTATCACCCAGCCCATGGACGGCCTGGTAGCTGATCCGGATGACGCCCCCTTTGCGGCGGTGGCCGTGACGGCCGGCGCCACACTTGTGACGGGCAACACCAAGCATTTCCCGGGTGTACCAAGCGCCATCGGCCCGGCCGGCTTCCTAGGCGGACTGGGCCAACAAGATGGCTAGGCTGGGGGCGTGTACCTGACCGGTTTTGCCACCAGCTTGTTCCAGGCCAACTGTTACCTGGTGGGTCCGGGCGACGACACCTCCGGCGGGCCCTGCGTCATCATCGACCCGGGTATGGAATCCGCCCAGCCCTGCCACCAGGCACTCGCCCAGGCCCGGCGGACCCCGGTGGCGGTGCTGGCCACCCACGGGCACATCGACCACGTCGCCGATGCCGCCGCCCTGGCCGGCAGCTACGGCGTACCGCTCTGGATCCACGGCGCGGACCGACCCTTCCTGACCGATCCCAAGGCCGCCGTCAACGCCGAACTTGACGCCCTGATCGACCTGCTGGGCGGCCCGCCGCCGGCCGAACCGGCCCAGGTCCGCGAATACACCATCAACCCCACCAGCGGGCAGGGCCATCTGGAGGTGGCGGATCTCCAGTTTGAACTCCGCCACGCCCCCGGCCACACCCCCGGCTGCACCATGCTCTGCCTGGACCTGGCCGCCGCTTCACCCACTGTCTTTACCGGCGATGTCGTCTTTGCTGGTTCGATTGGCCGGACCGACTTCCGGGTCGGCAATCCAGCGGCCATGCGGCTCTCCCTGCGCGACCAGGTCCTGCCATTGCCCGATGCCGCCGCCCTGCTACCGGGTCACGGCCCGGCTACCACCATGGCGCGCGAACGGGCCACCAATCCCTACCTGCTAGACCTCTGGGACGTCTGAGACCAGGCCCGGCCCAACCAGCGTCAGCCGCATCATGATGGCATCGCGCCCAGACGGCTGGTAGTAGCGTTTGCGGATGCCCAGCGGGACAAACCCCAGCGAGTCATACAGGCCCCGGGCAGGACCCAAGTCGGTGGCCACCTCCAAGAAGACGTGGCTGGCGCCGCCGGCCCGGGCCACGGCCAGCAGGTGGTCCATCAAGAGCCGCCCATAGCCCAGACCCCGCTGGGCTGGGTCCACCGCGATGGTCATGATCTCGGCAAAATCCGGGCCAACAAAGACCCCGCCGTAGCCGAGCACCACACCCTCCGCTGCCGCCACCACGTAGGTGCGCCCGATGCCGTCCAACTCTTCTGCGAGCATGCTCAGCGACCAGGCCTCGGCCCCGAAGCAAACCTTCTCAAGCTCCGCGATGGCCGGCAGGTCGGCCTTGAGCATGGGTCTCAAGGCTGGAGCATGCTCACCTGTTCCGCTCGGCTCCAAGCCGCTCACCTGCGCTTTCATGTGGTAGCCCGCTTTCGGGGCGTAGGGGCAGCGACATCGGGCCGGCGCAGGTAGAGTGGTTCGGTGCTCACCGGCAGGCCGGCCTGAGCCCGCTGCCAAGCCAGCTCGGCCAAGAGCACCGGATCGACCGCCTGCGGGCCGCCGGGGGCCGCCTCGAACTGCTCAGAATAGAGCGCCGCCCCGGCACCCACGGTTGCCGCGACGCCGTGGCCCGCCAGTTCGCTGGCCACCGCCGCCGGCGCCCCCACCGCCGGGCCGGCCGCCAGGGCCACACCACCAGGCGCCACCGGGTCGACCCGGTAGACCGCCCAGTAGACCTCCCGCCGTTTGGCGTCGGTCACCACGCCCAGGCAGCTTCCCGGTGCCAGGCCCAGGCCGCGGGCAGCGGCGACCGCCAGTCCGTCCAGATCGCTGACCCCCCACACCGGTACAGCCAACGCAAACCCCAAGGCACGCGCCGTCACCAACCCGATGCGCAGACCGGTATAGGGGGCAGGGCCGGTACCCACGCCAATCCCGGCCAGGTCGCGCGGCGCCAAGCCAGCCTGATCCAGCACCCGCGCCACCAGCGGCGTCAGTTCTTCGGTGTGGGCCCGCGGCGCGACGCTGGCCGCCCGGACCGGCTCCCCACCGGGCAGCCACAACCCCACGGCCGCCACCCCGGAGGTACTCAGCCCCAAGACCGGGCCCGGCATTGCGTTCACTCGCCCAACCCTACGTCATCGGGCCCCGAACCCCCCGGCCGGGGCACCCGCGTACCGTGGCGCACCGAGGGCTCCGACAGGGCCGCCCCGGCGGAGGCCGCCGCCACCAACGCCATGCCACCCACCACCCAGCCGGTCAGGGCCTGCCCAGCGATCAGCCAGCCGGCCAGCGCCGCCGTGGCCGGCGCCACCGAGGTCATGACGGCAAAGACCGCCGCCGGCAAGGACCGCAGCGCTGCCATCTCCAACCCGTAAGGAATCGCCGTGGCCAGGCAGGCCACCAGCAGGCCCCAACCCAAGATGGCCGGGGTCCAGGGCCGGCCGGCCAGATCGGCCACACCGCGCGGCACCGCCAACAGGGCGGACACCGCCATGCCCAGCGCCAGGCCATCGGCGGACTTGAAACTGGCCCCCACCCACCGGGTGCACAGAATGTAGCAGGCCCAGGCCGCTCCGGCCGCCAGCGCCAGGGCGGTGCCCACCAGGTTCATGTCCTGGACATCAACCCCACTGATCAGCGCCACACCGCCAGCCGCCAGCGCCGCCCACAGCCAGCCCTGCCAGCGCTTAGACAAGATGACCGAAAGCACCAGCGGGCCCATCATTTCGACCGTC
>JAISTN010000414.1 GCA_031272565.1 Bifidobacteriaceae bacterium | reverse complement strand
TGCGGGTGAGCGGCGATTCCTCGGTGATCAAGGCGATCTCTTGGAGGGCCTGGAAGGCGGACACGTTCCACTGCGGCAGCGGGGTGTGCAGCGCCGTCAGGTAGGCGGCGATCTGCTGTGACCGCTCCGCCAGGGCCCCCCGGATTTGCCCGATGCCGTTCACGTCAACCGGCGCCGCCGCGTAGGTCAAGCCTTCGATCAGCCGGGTGACGGCCTTGGTTTGCCAACCGGGGCTGGGTTCCAGTTCCAGCAGGGTTTCGCCCAGGCCGTAGCCGCGCAACGTGCGGGCCACCCGCTGCAGGTCAGACCGCTGCCCCGAGACGTACAGAACCGAGCGGCCGGAGCCGACGGCATCGGCGATCATGGCCGCCACCGTGGCGCCGATGGGCGCGCCGGGCGGGGCGTCCACCAGCACCGACACGCCCGTGGCAGCCACGTCCAGAACATGTAGCTGGTTAGCGTTCAAATCGCCCACGCCGCGTTCATGGTCCGGTGGGCGGTCCGCCAGCACCTTGGGCGGCAGTTCGGCCGAACCAAGGGCGGCCCGCGCCACTGCGTCGCCCGCCAGGGCTGACACCAGGGGGTGGCGGATCAGCAGCTCGGCGCCGGCGGTGATGTCGTCCGCCAGCACCTGCCCGGGGTGCTCGAAGACACCCACGATCAGCTTGTTGCGGACCGTGAAATCGTGGAACAGGGCGCTGCCCATGGCCCGGATCGTGTCCAGCACCGGGGTGGGGTTGAAGACGCCGCTGGCGAAGGCGTCCCGGGCCAAGGCGACCCCGTCCGCCGGGATGCCGTGGGCGGCCAGCAGGCGCACAAGGACAGGGTTGACCTGGACCGATGGTTCCAGGGTCAGCTCCAGGCCGTAGCTGGCCTGGTTCAATTCGATGGGCCGCAGCATCACCGGGACCCGCCGGTGGTGCACGCTGCCTTCCTTGTCCACCTCGGTCCACATGGCGATGCCGACCCCCAAGTGGGTGGGTGGCAGGCCGTAGCGCGAAGCGTGGTCCGCCGCCAGGGCTCGGACTGCTTCCGCCCGGGTGGCGGCGGCGCTGGCCGTCTCCTTGTCGCGGATCAGTGAGGCCAGGGCGGTGGGCCGGCCGGCAAACAGGTGGGCGATGCCGCTGGGGTGAGCCTTGGTCAGGTCCAGCACGGTGTTGCCCAAGGCGGCGATGTCGACCATGGCGCTGGTGCCGCCCAGCTCGGCCAACTCGGCCTTCCAGATCTCCAGGGCGCGCCCAAGCTGGGCCGCGCGCAAGTCTTCCGCGGTCACTGGTCGTGGGCCGGCGGCCACGACGGCGTTCGCCGCCGCTTTGCGGCGTCCGGCTAGAAGGGCAGGCCTCACGAAGCCAAACTTAAGGGGCCAGGCCGGTCAAGTGTGGGAGGCGCGGCGGCTTTGGCCTGGGTGCGGCCCGCTAAGTGCCCGCTGCCGCCCGCGGGAGCATGCCCAGGTGGCCGGCATCGGCCCGCCGGAGGAAGCCGGCAACACACCAAGGGCTATAGGATGGCGGGCAGTTATGGTTGATTCCCCAGCACAGACCCGGCGCTCCTTCTCCGTGCGCCCCACTGCCGTGCCCACCGAGAGCAACCTGTTCGAGGCCATCGCCGGCCAGGCCGCCGGCATCGAACAGAACATTGGGCGGGTCATCAGCGGCAAGGGCCGCGTCATCCGCCTAGCCGTGACTGCCTTCCTGGCCCACGGCCACCTGCTGATCGAAGATGTGCCCGGCGTGGGCAAGACCATGCTGGCCAAGGCCCTGGCGGCCTCGATTGGTGCCACCGTGCGGCGCATTCAGTTCACGCCGGACCTGTTGCCATCGGATGTCACCGGCGCACCCATCTTCAACCAGCAGACCCGCGAATTTGACTTCGAACCGGGGCCGGTGTTCGCCAACATCGTGATTGGCGATGAGATCAACCGGGCCAGCCCCCGGACCCAGTCCGCCCTGCTGGAGTGTATGGAGGAACGCCAGGTGACGGTTGAGGGCACCACCTATGCGCTGGACAATCCCTTCTTGGTGGTGGCGACCCAGAACCCCATCGACATGGAAGGCACCCACGCCCTGTTGGAGGCCCAGCGTGACCGCTTCATGATGCGGATCTCCATGGGTTACCCGGATGAGGCTGCCGAACAGGACATGGTCAAGGCCCGCGCCCACGGCGAACCGATCGAGCAGATCAGCCCGGTGGTGACCTTGAAGACGGCCCGGGACATGATTGAGGGCTGCCAACAGGTCCACGTGGCGGACGCCATCACCGCTTACGCGGTGGCGATCACCCGGGCCAGCCGGTCCCATCAGGCCCTGCGCCTGGGCGCCAGCCCGCGGGCCGCCGTCCACCTGGTGGCGGCCGGGCGCGCCTACGCCGCCATGCACGGCCGCGGCTATGTCCTGCCGGACGACATCCAGTACTTGGCGGAACCGGTGCTGGCCCACCGTCTGATGGCGATCAGCCCGGCCAGCGGGCTGGAGGCGGCCGCCCAACTGCGCGCGATCGTGCGGGGCGTGGTTGAATCCGTCCCCGTACCCGTGCCAATCCGGGGCTGACCGGTGATCCGCCGGCCTGTCATGGCTAAGCGGCCGGTGCCCGTGGGGTGGCCGGCCGGCTCCGTGGCCGGCCTGCCAACGCTGCCCAGCGGGCGGCATCGGGCACCGGCGGTACCGCCGCGGCAGTGCGGCCGCCTGGTTCCTAGCGCCGTGAGCCACGTGTCATGAAACGCCGTCTCCAAGTCACCCCCCGGGGCTGGTTTCTGGGCGGGGTAGGCCTGGTCCTGGCCGGCTTGGCCTTTGTCTTTGCCCGCTACGACGCGCTCTTTGCCGGGGTCACCGTCCTGGCAGCGGTGGGTGGTGCCGCCCTGGCCCTATGGTTCACCGCCAAGCCTGGGCCCATGGTGCGGCAGTTGCCGGAAGGCGCTGTGCCGGCCGGCCGGCCGGTGACGGTCATGCTGCGGGCCGTGGACGGCTTGCCCGGGCCGGACCCGGTGGTGGACGCCACCCCGTGGGGCCCGGTGGCGGCCGCGCCCCTTTCGGCTCCCGGCCTGCTGGCCTATTCGGTCATCCCGGACCGGCGCGGCGCCCACCCGTTGGGCCCGGCGACGGTCACCGCGATGGCTCCGATGGGTCTGATGGCCGGGGTCACCACGGTGGCGCCGGCCACGTCGCTGCTGGTGGCGCCGCCACTGCTGGACCTGGACCTGCCGGTGCCGCGCCAGGACCCTGACCGGACCACCAATGCCGCCACGCCCACCGCGGAAACGGTGATCGACCCGTCTGACGTGCGCGAATACCGCCCGGGTGACGCCCGCCGGCTGGTCCACTGGAAGGCCACCGCCCGGCGCGACACCCTGATGGTGCGCGAACAGGTGCGCCGCAAGGTGACCGATGTCTGGGTGGTGGCGGACACGGTGGCAAGTTCGGCCGATGACGCCTTCGAGACGGGCTTGGCGGTGGCGGCCACCGTGGCGGACGCGATGGCCTCGGCCGGTCACCGGGTGCACCTGGTGACCACCGGCGGCCAGACGGCCGGTTTCAAGGCCACCGCCGGGCGTGACCCGATCATGGAATACTTCGCCCTGGCCGAACCGGCCGGGGAAGAGGCACCCGGCTGGGCGGACGGCATCGGCCAGGCGTTGGGGCCGCGCGGCGGCCAGGTGCCGATCTACGCCGTGGTGGCCCACCCCACCCCGGACCGGGTGGCCGCCATGGGTGTGGCCGTGGGCTGGGCCGGCCCCGGCGTGGTTTGGGCGGTGGGCCCGGAGGCGGCCCCGCTGGCCCAAGACCTGGCGGCCCAAGGCTGGCTGGTCGAGGCCATCGACGAGGGGGCCGGGGTATGAATTTGGCGGAGGCCCGCCTGACGGCGCGCGCCAACCAGACCGGCTGGTACGGCCTGCCCGGCCACCGGCCGTGGGCCACGGCCGCGTGCGTGCTGCTCCTGCTGCTGACCCTGATGGCGCCCCTGAACGGCCTGGTGGAGGGCACCGACTGGATGTTCTGGTTCGCCGCCTTTGGCGGCGGCGTGTTGGTGCTGGGCGCGGCGCTGCGGGCCTTGGGCTTGCCCGGCTGGGTGGTGACCATCACCCAGATCCTGGTGGTGCCACCCGCCCTGATTGCCTGTTTTGCCGGCGGCCACGCCATCCTGGGTGTCTTCCCCAACGGTGAAACCTGGCAGCGCTTCAGCGAGATGGGCAAGAACGTGGCCCTGGCGATTGTGCTGGAGTACGCCCCACTGTCGCCCCAGATCGGGCTGACGGCCCTGGTGGCGCTGGGTGCCGCGGTGGTGGCGATCGTGTTCGATTGGTACACCTTCACCGTCCGAGCGCCGGCCGCCACCGGGCTGTTCATGGCTCTGGTCATGGTGCTGCCGGTGGCGTTCCTGCGGGAAGGCCTGGCCCTGTCCACGTTGGTGCTGCCCGCCGCCGCCTACCTGCTGGTGCTGGCGGTGACCAACCCGGTGGGCCGGCCGCGCCTGCCGGTGCCCGGGGCGGGGCTGCTGAAGCTCTTCGGGGCGCTGCGCTCGGTGGTGGTGGGCTGCGTGGCGCTGGCCCTGGCGGCGGCCGCGGCCTGGGCCCTGCCGGGCCTGACGTCCGAACCACTGATCAAACCGTCGGTGGGCCCGGCCCGGTTCGTTTCCGGCGTCAACCCACTGGTTGAACTTGGGTCTGACCTGCGTCAACAGGGCGACGATGAGGTCCTGCGCTACACCACCGACGCCGGGCCGATGTACCTCCGCATGACCAGCCTGAGCCAGTTTGATGGCACCCGCTGGACCCACCGAAAGGGCCAACAGGTGGCCTTCGAGCCGGAGCGGAGCACCAAACTGCCCGGGATTTCGGAGTCCGGTTTGCTGCCTACCTATGGCGCCCAAGCCGAGGTTTTCATCGAGATCACCAACCTGCGGGCCACCACGCTGCCGGCGCCCTATCTGCCGCTGGCGGTCAGGGAGGCGGCCGGCGAATGGGTGGTGGACCAGGACGACCTGACCATCAGCGCCGAACTGGCCTCTACCACCGACCAGGCCTACACCGTCACCGTGGTGACGCCGCGCGGCTTGGACTCCGGCTTGGATGAGGTGATGACGGTGACCAAGGCGGTGGCGGCCGAATTGGCACTGCCGGAGGATTTGCCGCAGATCATCGGCCAGACGGCCGTAGAGGTGCTGGCGGAGGCGGCCCAGTCGCCAGACTATGACGGCTCATATGTGGCACAGGCGCGTGCGCTGCAGGACTATTTCCGCCGCAGCGGCGGCTTCACCTACTCCACCAGCACCCCGGTGGAGGATGGCTTTGACGGTGATTCGGCCGCGGTGGTGGCGCGCTTCTTGGAGGTCAAGTCCGGCTACTGCGTGCACTTTGCCGCCGCCATGACCCTGATGGCCCGCTACCTGGGCATTCCCGCCCGGATTGCGATCGGCTACCTGCCTGGCAGCCCGGTGGTCGGGTCTGGCGGCGGCTCCGGGGCCGGACAGCCGGTGACCTATTCCGTCAAGGCGAACCAGTTGCACGCCTGGCCGGAGTTGTACCTTCCAGGGGCCGGCTGGGTTGGCTTTGAGCCCACCGCCGCGCGGGCCGACGCCCCCAGCTATGCCCCCGATCCTTCCAGCACGGCGACCTCCAGTGCCAGCGGCAGTGCCAGCCCAACGCCTTCACCGTCACGGTCGCAGGCCAGCCCCCGGTCCCGTTCGGCCAGCCCCGACGTGACGGAGACGGCCACGGCCACGGCTACGGTGCCAGGTGGCCTGGCCGGCGGCACGGTCTGGCCCGGTTGGGTGACGGTGGCGCCGGGGGGCCTGGGCGGCCTGGCGGTGTTGGCGCTGGCCGCCCTGGGCCCGATGGTCGGGCGGCGGGCCCGGCGCCGGGGCCGGCTGCTGGGGGACCAGGCTTTGGCGGGGGCTTGGGATGAGGTCCATGACACCGCCACCGACTTGGGGCTGGGGGTGGGGCCGGCCCTGACGCCGGCCGATTTCGGGCGGCACTTGAAGGACCTGGTGGGCGGCGGTGAGGCCGGCGCGGCGGTTGACTTCCTGGTGGCCGATGTCGAACGCGCGGCCTACCAGCCGGGCGGCCTGACCGGCGCGGTGGCCGGCGGCGAGCAACGGGCCGGCTACCGCGCGGCGGTGGCGGCGATTGTGCGGGCTCTGGGTTTGACTGTGCCACGCGGCCGGCGGCTGCGGGCCGCCTTGTGGCCGCGCACACTGCGCCGCCCGCACCGCTCCTGACCTGTGGAGGCGGCGGCCGTGGAGGCTATTTCAGGACGCGGTTCAGGTCACGCACCGCGCCCCGGTCGGCCGAGGTGGCCAGGGCGGCGTAGCACTTGAGGGCTTGGGACACCGGGCGGTCGCGATTCACCGGCTGGTAGCCGCCGCTGGCTTCAAGCAACTCGCGCCGGGCCGCCAGGACCTCAGCGGGCACCGCCAGTTGCAACTGCCGCGCCGGAATGTCGATCACAATCGTGTCGCCGTCCTCCACCAGGGCGATCAGGCCGCCGGAGGCGGCCTCAGGCGAAATGTGGCCAATTGACAGGCCACTGGTGCCGCCGCTGAACCGCCCATCGGTGATCAGCGCGCACTGTTTGCCCAGGCCACGGCCCTTCAGGAAGCTGGTGGG
>JAISTN010000382.1 GCA_031272565.1 Bifidobacteriaceae bacterium | reverse complement strand
CAGTTCGATGGTGCCCTTGGCTTCGGTTTCGCTGCCGGTCTCGGCCGGGGTTTCGGCGCCGGTGGTGGCTTCGGAACCCGTGGTGGCATCGGAGCCGGTGGTGGCGTCGTCGCTTGACTTGTTGTCGTCGCTGGAGCAACCAGCCAGGATCAACGGGATCGCGGCCAGGGCGGCCACGAACGCGAGATGCTTCTTCATGGAATGACCTTTCTTTGGCAGTTGCATGGGTTAGCGCCGGCCGGGGCCCGTTCGCTCCAGTGAAGTGCTACTTCGCCAGTGAAGTGCTGCAGGGGCTCCAGCCAGTCCTATGACTAACGTTTATCATGATGGCGCGGACGGCCCAGCTTGTCAACTGGGCTTCCAGCGGGTCTTGGCGGCCCGCCTGATGCCCGATGTCGTTCCCCGTCAGCCCAGCCTGCGGTTTCATCTCCGCACGTGGCAGGGGTCCTGGTGACCAAGGGTTGACGGGTTGTTGAGACAGTGTGATAATCGTTATGCAATCGTGACTTTCGGGCGGCCCTTCCCGGGACCCCAGCCCCAGCCACCGGCCACGTGCACCAAAGAAGGAGCCATGAACACCCTCGCCTGGGGCCACCCGGATCAGCCGCTTCACCTGGCCTGGGGAGAAGCCGCGCCGGTCAGCCTCAGCCTGGTTCCCCTGCCCGCTGGCGACTTGTCCCTCCACCCCCGCCTGGCCGAAATCCTGGCCCTAGGCCACGGCCGCGGCCTCACCTCGACCCGGCTGTCCCGCAGCGCCATCGGCGACCGGTTGCGCTACCAGGGCAGCCGGCAGTTGGCCGCCGGCGCCTGGCAGGTGCTGGAGATCGACCAGCATGATCCCGTGACCGGCCTGCAGGTCACCACCCGCCTGGAGCAGGCCGGCGGACCCGCCTACCGGGCCACCACCAGCCTGGTCAACCACGGCCCCGAGCCGGTAGTGCTCCAAGCCGTCACCTCGCTAGTGCTGGGCGGTTTCGAAGGCTTGATCGGCCCGCCGGCCGCCACCGCCATCTGGGCTGCCCGCAACGAATGGTGTGCCGAATCACGCTGGTACTCCACCCCGCTGGAAGGCCGTGGCGGGCTGGCCGACATCAACCCGGAACTCCACGGCCAGGCCGGCCGCGGTTCGTGGAGTGTGGCCGGCCATTCGACCTGGTCCTGCACCGGGCACCTGCCGCTGGGTGGGCTGGCTGGCCCAGGTGGGGCGATCGTCTGGCAGATCGAGGTCAACGGGCCCTGGCTGTGGGAAATCGACAGCCAGGCAGGTTCTGGGGGCGCCTACTCGCTGGCCCTCAGCGGCCCCACCGACCTGGACCACGCCTGGGCGGTCAAGCTGGCACCCGGCCAAGGCTTCACCACCGTGCCGGTGTCGGTGGCGTTCGCCCAGACGGAGCCGGCGGGTCACGGCGGCTTGGCGGACGGCATCGGCGGCCCCGGCCACCCACCCGGCAACCAGGCCCTAGACGCGGCCTTTGGCCACCTGACACGGCACCGGCGGCAGTCCCACGTCCCCTGGCCCGCCGACTCCGCCCGGCCGCTGGTCTTCAACGACTACATGAACGCCTTGATGGGCGACCCAACCACGGAGAAACTGCTGCCGCTGATCGATGCGGCCGCCGCCGTGGGCGCGCAAGTCTTCTGCATCGACGCCGGCTGGTATGACGACGGCGGCGACTGGTGGCCGTCGGTGGGTGCCTGGGAGCCGTCAACGGTGCGGTTTGGCGACCTGGGCCTGACGGGCGTGCTGGCCTACATCGAACGGCGGGGCCTGAAGCCGGGGCTGTGGGTGGAACCGGAGGTGATTGGCGTCCAATCGCCGGTGGCGGCCAGCCTGCCGGAAGAGGCCTTCATGCACCGGTTAGGGCAGCGGATTGTGGAACATGACCGCTACTTCCTGGACCTGCGCGCGCCGGCCGCCCGGTCCTACCTGGACCAGGTGTTCGCGCGGCTGATTGGTGAGTACGGCGCCACCTATTTCAAGTGGGATTACAACGTCACACCCGGCCTGGGGCCAGACGACGCGGGTGCGTTGACACCAGGGGCGGGCTTGCTGGACCACGCCCGGGCGCACCTGGAGTGGTTCGACCGGCTGCGCGCACGGTACCCGGAGGTGATCTTCGAGGCTTGTTCCTCCGGCGCACAGCGGATGGACCAGGCGATCTTGTCACGCTATGACTTGCAGTCCACCTCGGACCAGATGGACTACCGGCTGTACCCGGTGATCGCCGCGGCGGCGCCCGCCGCCATGGCGCCCGAACAGGCCGGCAACTGGGCCTACCCTCAGCCCAGTTGGAGCCTGGAGCAGACGGCGTTCACCCTGGTCACCGGCCTGGCCGGGCGCCTGTACCTGTCGGGGCACCTGAACCAACTGAACTCCGACCAGCTAGCTTTGGTGCGCCAGGCGGCAGACCTGTATCCAGAGGTGATTGGGCATCACGCGGGGGCTGTCCCGCGCTGGCCGCTGGGCCTGCCCGGCTGGGAGGACCCGGTGGTGGCCTTGGCCACCGTGGTGGATGGCGAGGCGCTGGTGTTCGTCTGGCATCGCCCCGGGCCGCCTGGCGGCGACGTGCCCGTGGCGGTGAGCTTCCCGGAACTGGCCGGCCGGCCGGTCAGCGTCGACGTGGTCTTCCCCCGCACCCTGCCGCCCTGGCCGGCCAACTGGGACCACACCCTGGGCGCCCTGCGGCTGGACTTGAGGGGCGCGGGCGAAGCCGCCCGCGTTTTCCGCCTGCGCTGGTCCGCCTGACACGCGCGGTTGGCCACCCGGGTCCAGGTCCCAGGTGGCCACCTCCCGTTCACGAGCTTTCGTCACCCGGGACCCGTCCCCGCCTGGCGACCGCTGCCGTGGGGTTCGTCAGGTGGGGACGGGTCCGGGGTGACGACTTCGTGGGTCCCTCGGGCCCGGGGTTGGCCACCCGGGTCCAGGTCCCAGGTGGCCACCTGACCTCCGGGCCGGTGGAGGTGCTGGGCACCGGCAGCGGTAATCCGTGGCCAGTAGGGTTGGTACATGGGCAGACGCGGCCAGAGCGCACTCGCCATCGGCGGGGCTGGCGTCCTCTGCCTGCTGGTGCTGGCCGGGTCCGTCATCCGGATGCCGTTTCAGGCCCGGGAATGGGACATGGACGTAACGCTTCCCACCCTTGGCAACCAGGGCCCGGCAGCGGTGGAGCCGTCCGGCCTGATTGGTAGTTCCGTGGTCGAAATCTCCCCGTGGGTCAAGCGCATTCTGCTCGGCCTGATATATCTGCTGCTGGCCGCGATCACGCTTTGGCTGAGGACCTGGTGGTTCAACAAGATCCGGGGCATGTGGGAGAGCGCCCGGCAAGGCCGCGAACGGAGGCCGCGCAACGACTCACCGGCCATCGGCGTCAACGCCCCGGCCGGCACCATCGACCTGGACCTGGACCAGGTGGCCGATGCCGTCGAACTGGCCCTGCGCGCGCTGGACCAGGCGGCCACGCCCCGCGACGGCGTGGTAGCGGCCTGGGTCGCCCTGGAGGAGGCCGCCCTACGCCAAGGTGTCCCCCGTGACCCAGCCCAGACGCCAACCGAGTTCACGGTCGCACTGCTGGGCGCCACCCCAGCCCCACCGGCGGCCACCGCGGCCTTGTGTGCGATGTACCACCAGGCCAGGTTCTCCTCCAGGCCGGTCGCCGACGCCGACTGCGCCCAGGCGGCCACCCACCTGCGCGCCATCATCCACGCCTTGCAGGGGGTCAAAGCATGAGGTCCCGGTCCGGCACCATCAGCGGCCTGGCGGCTGGCCTGGGTCTGGCCATCCTGGCCAAACTAGTTCTGGGACTGTCCCTGGGCCAGTGCATCGTGGTGCTGGCGGTCGTGGCAACCGCTACGGTGTGCGCCCAGATCAAGTCCATCCCCAAGCCCACCCCCTGGCCGCAGGCCAAGCCAAAGTGGCGTCAAGGCATGAGCCTAGATTTCACCGACCCGAGCTGGGGGATGATGCACCAGGACGGCACGGTGGGCGCGCTGGGCCTGCGCCGCATGCGGCAGATCGCCGCCGCCCGCCTGGCCCCGTTTGACGTGGCCTGGGAGGACGTGGCGGCCCACCAACCCCGCGCCTTGGCCAGGGCGGAAGTCATCTTGGGCCGTGACATGGTGTGGGGCCTGACCGGCCGGCGGCCGGTGGATGGCGACCGCCTCATCGGCTGGCTGAACCAACTAGAAAGAGGAAAGTGACAGTGAGCGACATCGGCCACCCCGAACCGGCCTCCGGCCAGCCCGCGCCCTTGGCCGTACCCAAGGTGGCAGAACTGGGCCGCCAGGTACTGGATGAGGTCCGCACCGCCGTGGTGGGCATGGATGAGACCCTCACCCTGGCCCTGGCCACCATTCTGGCCGGCGGCCACATCCTGTTCGAGGATGTTCCGGGCGTGGGTAAGACCCTGGCTGCCCGCTCGCTGGCCAGCTCCCTAGGGGTAGATTTCGCCCGGGTCCAGTGCACGCCGGACCTGCTGCCGGGCGACATTACCGGTTCGGCCGTCTACAACCCACAGACCCGCCAGTTCGAGTTCCGGCCCGGGCCGGTCTTCACCGGCCTGCTGCTGGCGGATGAAATCAACCGAACCGCCCCCAAGACCCAGTCCGCCTTGCTGGAGGCGATGGCGGAACGGCAGGTCTCGGTCGACGGCGTCACCCGGCCGTTGCCGGCACCGTTCCACGTCATGGCGACCTCCAACCCGGTCGAATACGAGGGCACCTACCCGCTGCCGGAGGCCCAATTGGACCGCTTCATGGTCCGGTTGGCGGCCGGCTACCCAACGCACGATGGGGAGGTCAAGATCGTGCTACGGCGCGTTGCCCGGCGCCAGGAGGCGGCACCGGTGCGGCGCGTCACCGAGGCGGCCACGCTGTTGGCCATGCAGGCCGGCGTCGAGGCGGTGGACGTGGACCCGGGCGTGGTGGGCTATTGCGTCGACCTGGCCGCTGCCACCCGGGACCACCCGCACCTGGAGGTGGGGGCCTCGCCACGCGGCTCGCAGAACCTGCTGCTGATGGCCCGGGCGGTGGCCGTGCTGGACGGCCGCGACTACGTGCTGCCGGAGGACGTCAAGCAGGTGGCAGTGCCAGTGCTGGCTCACCGGGTGGTACTGACCCCCACGGCTTGGGCCAACGACATGAAACCAGAAAACCTGATCGCCGGCCTGTTGGAGCGGGTACCGGGCCCACCCACGGTCCGCCCGGCCAAGGCAATCCCAGCCGCATTCGACCACTACACCGGGCCTGATGCCCTGTGACGGCCGGTTGACAATGGCAGGACAATCCGGCTGGGACCGTTACGGCTTGGCGCGGGGGGCCTTCGGCTTGGCCTTCCTGGGGGCCGGGCTGCTGTTGGGCCAGCCCGGTCTGGGCCTCGTTGGGGTACCCATCTTGGTGGCCTTTGGCTGGGCCCTGGCCTGGCCGTCCGCTGATCGGCTCACCTTGGACCTGGCGGTGGAAACCAACCCGGCGGGGGCGGGGCAGCCGGCCGGCCGGGTCACGGCCCGGTTGGAGCCGGGAACCACGCCGGGCGTCGACCTGGTGCGCCTGCGCCTGGCCGCCCCCGGCCACCGGCTGACCGAGGTCTGGGTGACGCCGGGCCAGGCGTTGCAGGTGGAGTACCGGTCGGTCCGGACCGGCTTGCAGCCTTCCCTGCAGGCCGACTTTGCCGGCCTGGGCCCGTTCGGGTTGCTGACCCAGGCGCCAGACCAGGTGGAAGGGCCGCAGTGGCTGACGCTGCCCCAGGCCCGGACGCTGGAGGCGGTACCGGTACCGGCCGCCTTGCGCGGCCTGACGGGACCGCGGCGTTCCACCCGCCGGGGTGAAGGCCTGGAGTTGCACGACATCGCCCCGCATGGCCCCGGCGCCCGGCGGATCGACTGGCGCACCACCGCCAAGCGCGGCGGCTTGGAGCCCGGTTTGGAGACGCTATACGGCCGGCGCACGCTGGCGTCATCGGAAGCCGTGGCCGTCTTGGTGATCGATTCGCGTGACAATTTGGGGCCAGATTCCCACACCTGGAGCGGCCACAATGATGTCAGCGCCCGCGATGCCACTTCGTTGGACCTGGCCCGCCACGCCGCCGCGTCGGTGGCGACGGCATTGATCGAGGCCGGCGACCGGGTGGGGTTTGAGGACCTGGGCCGGCGGCGCCGTTCATTGCCGCCGGCGGCCGGGCGGCGCCACCTGCGCCGCCTGTTGCACTCGTTGGCGCTGGCCGCCCCGGCCGGCGAAAAACCGGTCAGCTCCAACATCTGGGAGGGCGTCAAGCCGCAAGCGTTGGGACTGGGCGGGCCGGCCGGAGAGGCCCAGCCGCGCATCCGGCCACCACAGGTGGCCGCGGGCGCCATCGTCTACCTGTTCACCACCTTGGCCGATGACGAATCGCTGCGCCTGGTCCGGGCCTGGTTGGAGGGCGGCCACCGGGTGGTGGTGGTCGACACCCTGCCGGGCATCCGGCCGATGGGCGAGCTAAGCCTGCGCCTGGCCTGGCGGATGCTGCGGCTGGAACGGCATGACCGGGCCGCGGCGTTGATGGCTCACGGCGTGCCGGTGGTGCGCGTGGCCGCAGTGCTCGATGTCGATCGCCTGGCCAGTTGGTTCTGGGTCGGACCACCGCCCAAGGGCACCCGCCAGGCCGACATGAGCCGGCAGTTGGCGGCGGCGGCCCGGGCCGCCGCCCGCGGGCGGCCAATGACCTCCATCAAAGGCGGTGGGATCCGGTGAAAGTGAAAGCCAGGGAGACCCAGGCGGGGTTGATGCGGCAATACCGCGAGTCACCGCTGCCCAAGCTGGATCTGGGCCCGGGGCCCTGGCTGCCGGGCTGGCTTTTCCGGGTGGCGGCCCCGGCCTGGACGGCGGCGGCCTACCTGTTTGGCTTCGCCTTGGGGTGGGCGGCCTGGCCGGTGGCGGACAGCCCCATGGTGTTTTGGCCCTTGATGGCCGTGTGGGGCGCGGCGCACACCCTGCTGGTGGCGTTGGCGCCCGGCCGGGGGCCGTCCCTTTCGACTCCCAGCCGGGAACTACCCCTGGGCCTGCTGACCTTGGCGGCCACCCCGCCGTTGGCGATTGGTGTGGTCGCGTTGGGGCTGCCCCAGGCCCTGTGGCTGGTGCTGGTGGAGTACGTCCTGTGGCGCCTGGTCTGGTGGGCGGCGCGCTGCGGACTGGCCACCTGGGTCCACTGGCGGGCCTTCGCCCGGGTGGCGCTGCGTGACTTGACGGTGCTGGCGGTGACCGCCGCGCTGGGCCTAGCGGCTTGGGCGCTGGAACTGGCCAAAGGCCCAGACGGCACCGCCCTGCAGGGCCTGGGCCTGCTGGCCATGACGGCCGGCGGCGTGGCTTTGGTGGCCCTGGGCTGGGCCTCCCGCCGCCTGGTCCACCGCGACCGCTAAACCCCCCTTCAAGAACCCACTACATCACCAACCAGTAGCCATCACCTTCGAACCAGCAAACTGGCCACCACCCCTCGACTGGTAGTAGTACAAGTTCAAGTTCGTGTTGTTCCGGCCCACAATGTCAGCCAACGCATCACCATTCAGATCCGCACCCGCCGCCAACGTGAACCCAGTCCAACCACGACCCACCTGCACCGGCGCCTGGAACGTCCCATT
>JAISTN010000075.1 GCA_031272565.1 Bifidobacteriaceae bacterium | reverse complement strand
GGCCGCCCTGCAGCCGCTCGGTAACGCCAGCGCCCTGGCGGTGGTGGCGGCGGTGGCCGCGGCGCTCAACACCGCCCCCTACACCGAGGCCTCGGCGGCGGCGCTGGCGGCGGCGTTGGCCGCGGCGCAGGATGTCATCAACAACATTGCCGACCGCACGCAGGTGCAGGTGGACGCGGCCATCACAGCGCTCCAGGACGCCATCGGCCACCTGGTGCCCAAGGTGATCGTGGAGCCGCCCAACCTGAACCAGTATTCGGCCTTTGCGCTCAGCCCGGATCTATCCGGGGACGGCCGCGGCGACATCCTGGCCATCCAGGAGTCCGCTGGCGCCTTGCACATCTGGTCCACCACCGCCCAGGGCACCTTGTCCGGCAAGAAGGTAGCGGTGGCCAGCGGCCTGTCCGGCCAGCGGGTGTTTGGCCCGGGCGACTGGAACAACGACAAGAAGGCGGATGTCATCACGGTGGACGCGGCCGGCAACATGTGGCTGCGGGCCGGCAATGGCTCCGGCGGTTTGGCGGCGGCGGTGCAGTGCGGCCGGGGCTGGTCTGCCTACCGGATTGTGCCGGCTGGCGACTTGAACGGTGACAAGTTCAACGACCTGCTGGCCATCGATGCGGCCGGCAAGCTGTGGCTGTACGCGGGCAACGGCAAGGGCGGCTTCCTGCCGGGGCGGACTGAGGTGGGCCACGGCTGGACGTCGTTCGAACTGTACGCTGCTGGCGACCTGAACCGGGACGGCAAGGTTGACATCTTGGGTGTCAATGCCACGGGTGACTTGTACGCCTACCTGGGCAAGGGCAATGGCCAGTTCCAGGCCGCGATCTACGCCGGCCGGGGCTGGGGTGCCTTCACGCTGGCCTCTGGGGCGGATCTGAACGGTGACGGCCTGGGGGACATCGTGGGCCGGAACGACGCCACGGGCGATGTTTACTTCTATAACGGCATCGGCACGGGCTTTGGCCCGTCCAAGAAGATCGCCACTGGCTGGTGACTTCCCCGCAGGCCCGGTGCCGGTCCAGGAAGGTGGCTCCTGGGCCGGTGCCGGGCCGTCTGTCGGGCAGCCAAGGCTTGACAGCGAGGGGGCCCGTATGGGAACGTAAACAGAGTGATGTTTGCGTAAACATCCTGCTGGCTGGTCACCAGCTTCGCCCCTACGGCCACACCTACGAGGTAACGATGCCCGCCTTCGAAATCGGCCCAGCCGACTTCCTCTTGGCGGGCCGCCCACACCGCATCTTGTCGGGTGCCATCCACTACTTCCGGGTCCATCCCGGCCAGTGGGCAGACCGCATCGACCAGGCCCGCCGCCTGGGGCTGAACACCATCGAAACCTACGTCCCGTGGAACTACCACGAACCGCGGCCGGGCCAGGTCGACACGGCCGGGCCGCGCGACATCGGCCACTTCCTGGACCTAGTCGCCCAGGCCGGGCTGCACGCCATCGTCCGCCCTGGGCCCTACATCTGTGCCGAATGGACCGGCGGCGGGCTGCCCTCCTGGCTGACGGCCGATCCGTCGGTGCAGATCAGGCGGCTGAACCGGGCCTACCTGGCCGCCGTGGAACGCTACTTTGCCTGGCTGCTGCCCATCGTGGCGCAGCGCCAGGTGACCCGCGGCGGCCCGGTCATCCTGGTTCAGGTCGAAAACGAATACGGCGCCTACGGCCAGGACCAGGCCTACCTGCGTGAACTGGTCCGTCTGACCCGCCAATACGGCATCGAGGTGCCCCTGTTCACCTGCGACCAGGCCAACGACCAGATGCTGGCCGCCGGTGGCCTGCCAGAGTTGTTCAAGGCCGCCACCTTCGGTTCCCGCTCGCCGGAACGGCTGGCCACGCTGCGCCGCCACCAGCCGGACGGGCCGCTGTTTTGCGCCGAATACTGGGACGGCTGGTTCGATTCTTGGGGGCAGCACCACCACACCACCCCAGCGCCGCAGGCGGCGGCCGATCTGGACGCCCTGCTGGCGGCCGGGGCCTCCGTCAACCTGTACATGTTCCATGGCGGCACCAACTACGGCCTGACGGCTGGGGCCAACGACAAGGGCAACTTCGCGCCCATCACCACCTCCTATGACTACGACGCGCCACTGCGGGAGGACGGTTCACCTGGCCCCAAGTACCACGCCTTCCGCGAGGTGATTGGCCGTTACGCGCCGGTGCCCGGCCCGGCCCCGGCGGCCCGCCCGCCCGCCCCGGCCTTCGAGGTCCCATTGCGGCGCGGCGGGGACTTCTGGGACCTGGTGGAGCGGGGCGTGGCCCAAGCCGGCGGTTGGCGCGAAGCGGCCCAGCCGCCCAGTTTGGAGGAACTGGATCCGGCGGTGGCTTTCGGTTTGTACCGCACCACCGTGGCGCCCGCTGACGTGGCCATCCAGTTGGCGGACATCAGGGACGTGGCCCGGCCCTTCGCCGGCGGCCGGGCGCTGCCGGTGGCCCAGCGGGTGCTGGGGGAGCGGACCATCGCCCTGCCGCCCGGCTACCAGGGCGAGATCACCATCCTGGCCCAGAACCTGGGCCGGGTCGACTACGGCCCGCGCATCGGCGAGCCGACCGGGCTGATCGGCCCGGCCACCGGCGCCGCGGGCGCCATCGGGCCTTGGTTGGCCGCCCCCCTGGACCTGGCCGCCTTGCCCGCCTGGCCCGGTGCCACGGTGGACGGCCCAGAGTTGGCGGCCGGGCCGGTGGTGGGCCCGGTGGTGCTGTGGGCCCAGTTCGACGCCCCGGCCGGCGGCGACCTGTACCTGGATGTGTCCGGCCTGGGCCACGGCCTGGCTTGGCTGAACGGCCAGCCGCTGGGTCTCTACTGGTCGGCCGGGCCCACCAAGACCATGTACGTGCCCGGCCCGGCGGTGCGGGCCCAAGGCAATCAACTGGTGCTGCTGGAACTGGTGGCCGCCCCCCGGGCGGTGGCCCGGTTCGCGGCCCACCACGACCTGGGCCACACGGAGTTCTGAGGGGTGGTGAAGAAAATGGCGCGCACGGTGACGATGCCCCGGCTGCCGGCTGGGGACGGCCAGATCTCAGGCCGAGCCGCGCCAGACCAGCCGCGTGGGCTCGGTGATGAGCGCCCCGCGCAGGTCTTCACCGGCCAGTTGCCGCACCACCAGGTCCGCCATCCGCTCACCCAGGGTTTCGGTGGGTTGGGCCACTGTCGACAGGTGCGGCCGGGTCCAGGTGGCCCAACGGGAGTTGTCGAAGCCCACCACGCCGATGTCGTCCGGCACGTTGCGGCCCTGTTCTTGGGCCAGGGTGACGGCGGCGGCAGCGAAGGCGTCGTTGGCGCCAAAGACGCCGTCCAGGGTGGGGCAGCGGTTGAACAGTTCGGCCGCAGCGGCCAGGCCCGCTTCGTAGCTCCAGTCCGGGGCGCGCACCACCCAGTTGGGGTGATAGGCGGTGCCGGTGGCGTCGC
>JAISTN010000259.1 GCA_031272565.1 Bifidobacteriaceae bacterium | reverse complement strand
TCCCGTCCAGCAACTCCACCGCTGACACGAACGGATACGGCACCTGGTCCGCTGTCACCTGGGCGGCCTCGTCTACCCCCGGCCCTTCGATGAAGCCGCCGCCGACCGAGTAGTAGACCGCATCCGCCAAGGCCGTCCCGCCTGCCGCCGTGGCGACCAGGCGCAGCGCGTTGGGGTGCCGTTCCAGCCGCACCCGCGGCTTCAGCCGAACCGTCGACCCGTCCCACGGCACGTGCGCCGCGCCACCCATCACGTCCAGCCCGCCGCCGCCCAGGCAGCCGGCCCACAGGGCCTCAAGCGTGTCGCCCTCGATGGTTTCCGGAGCCAGCCCGGCCAGCCCGGCCGCGACCGCCCGCGGCGTGTGGTGCCCGATGCCGGTCGCTCCCAACGACCCGTACAACTCACATTCGATTCGCTCAACTCGGCGCAGGAGCCCGCGCCGTTGGAGGTCCTGGGCAAAGACTCCAGCGGCGCGCATAGGTCCCACCGTGTGGGAAGACGACGGCCCAATGCCCAGCGAAAACGTCTCAAGCACCGAGATGTAGGCCACGGCACCCAATTGTACGTTTACGCTGGTCAATCGAGACCGCAGCCCGCCGCCGCGTCCCAGACAAGGAGAGTCCCATGCCCACCGCCAACCCCACGCCGGCCCTCGAACCGACCCCAGGCCGCACCCCGGAACAAGCCCTGCGAGCCTTGGGCCTCACGCTGCCGGAACCGGCTGCGCCCCTGGCCGCCTACGTGCCGGTGGTCGTGGCCGGCGGCTTCGCCTATGTCTCTGGGCAGGGCCCGGTTGCCGGCGGTGCCGCGGTCGCCATCGGGCACCTGGGAGCCGAGGTCACCCCTGAGCAGGGCTACCAGGCCGCCCGGGTGGCGGGCATCAACGTGCTGGCCCAGCTCAAGGCCGCCCTGGGTTCCCTGGACCGAGTGGCCCGGGTAGTCAAACTGACCGTGATGGTGGCCTCAACACCGGACTTCACCGGCCACCCGGGGGTGGCCAACGGCGCCAGCGAACTGTTGGCCCAGGTCTTTGGCGAAGCGGGCCGCCACGCCCGTTCGGCCTTTGGCGTGGCCGCCCTGCCGCTGGGTTGGCCGGTCGAAGTGGACGCCATCGTCCAACTCGCCTGACCGCCGCCGCCCGGAAGAAGAGTCGTCACCCGGAACCTGGACCCGGGTGGCCAACCCGGGGGCCGGCGGGGCACAGGAAGTCGTCACCTGGGACCCGTCCCCGGGTGACGAACAACCACGGCGCGGGGCGGACATGGTACGGCCGGGGGCGAGATCAACTCAGCCCCCGGCCGTCCAGCTCCCGGTTCTTGGGGAAGCAGTGGAATGAGAAGGTTATGCCTCTACCCCTTGACCGCGCCGGCCGTCAGGCCGGACACGATGTAGCGCTGCAGGAACAAGAACAGCACCAGCACCGGTAGAGCCGCTATCAGGGCCCCCGCCGCGAACAACCCCCAAGCCGCGTAGCGGTCATTGGCCACCAGCGAATAGAGGCCCACGGCGATGGTCCAGTGGGTCGGTGTGGTCAGCACCAACTTGGCAATGATGTACTCCGAGAACGAACTGATGAAGCTCAACAACCCCACCACGGCCAGCACCGGCGCCACCAGGCGCAGAATGATGGTCCAGAAGATTTGGGCATGGGTCGCCCCGTCAATCTTGGCCGCCTCATCCAGTGACATGGGAACCGTGTTGAAGAAGCCGTACATCAGGAACGTGTTGACACCAAGCGCGCCACCAAGGTAGACGCAGATCAGTGCGATCAAGGAATCCTGCCCCAGCACCGGGATGACCTCGCCCAGCGACTTGAGCAGCAGGAAGACGGCCACGAAGGCCAGCATCTGCGGGAACATCTGGATGATCAGCAGAGCGGTCAAGGTGGTGCGCCGGCCCCGGTAGCGGAAACGCGAGAAGGCGTAGGCCGCCGCGCCGCCCATCAGAACGGTGCCGATGGCGGTCACCAGGCCCACGATCAGCGTATTGCCCAGCCAGGACAAGAAGTGGACCTGGGTTTCCGGCCGGTTGTTGGTGAACAGGGTGACGAACTGTTGGCCACTGACGCTCTGGAACAGCTTGGACGGATCCGGCAGGCCGGTGGTACCCGGGCTGAGGGCAATGTTGACGGCGAAGACCAGCGGGAAGATGGAATACACCACCGCCACCACGCCGATCACGTGGCGCCAGCCAACATCGCGCCACCAGCGGGCGCGGCGGGCCTTGGCCCGGTCGGTCAACGGAACGTTGGAAGTGTCGATTACCGTGCTCATGTCAGGCCATCTCCTCCAGCTTGCGGGTCTGGCGCAACGAGATCGCGGAGATCACACCGACCAAGACGAAGATGATGATGCTCAGGGCGGTCGCCAGGCCGTAGTCAGGCGAGCCCTGGGACACCCCAGCTAATCGGTAGACCTCCGAAATCAAGATGTCGGTGGCCCCCGGAATCTTGGTATCCGAGCCGGTGCCAGGCACCGGACCACCCCCAGTCAACATGAAGATCAAGTTGAAGTTGTTGAAGTTGAAGGCGAACGAACTGATCAGCAGCGGCGCCACGGCGATGAACAACAACGGCAGCGTGATGGAGCGGAACTGCCGGAAGGGCGGCGCGCCGTCCACCCGGGCCGATTCCATCATTTCGCTGGGGATGGCCTGCAGCGAGCCGGTGCAAACCAGGAACATATAGGGGTAGCCCAGCCACAGGTTGACCAGGATGATCGACAGCCGGGCCAACCAGGGGTTACCCAGCCAGTCGATCTCCGCCCCAAAGAAAATCCACTTGTTGATCACCCCATAGTCACGGTTCAGCATGGCCTTCCACAGCAGGGCGGACATGAAGCCCGGGAAGGCGTAGGGCAAGATCATCAACACCCGGTAGATCTTTTGGCCGCGCACCCGCGGGTTGTTGAACACCAACGCCAGCAGCAGGCCCAGGAAGAAGGTCGTGGCGACCGACAAGAAGGCGAAGCAGATGGTCCAGATCAGCACCTTGAGCAGC
>JAISTN010000061.1 GCA_031272565.1 Bifidobacteriaceae bacterium | reverse complement strand
GGGGCCGGCAGGTGCCGGAACAAACCTCCGACCAAGCCTTCCTGGAAACGGATCTGGATCCCAGTTGGCGGCACACCGACCCGTGGCGGGTGATGCGCATCCAATCGGAGTTTGTGGCCGCCTTCGAGGCCTTGGCGGGCGTGGGCCCGGCCATTTCCGTGTTTGGCTCCGCCCGGACCGAGCCCGGTTCGCCGGCCTACCGCGACGCCGAGGTCTTGGGCGGCCTGCTGGCTCAGGCCGGCTACGCCGTCATCACCGGCGGCGGGCCCGGCATCATGGCGGCGGCCAACAAGGGGGCACATGAGGCGGGCGGTCTGTCGATTGGCCTGGGGATCGAGATCCCGGCGGAACAGGGCTTGAACCCGTGGGTTGACCTGGGCGTGGACTTCCGTTACTTCTTTGCCCGCAAGGTCATGTTCGTCAAGTACGCCACCGGCTTTGTGGTCTTCCCCGGCGGCATGGGCACGTTGGACGAACTGTTCGAGGCGGTCACCCTGGTGCAGACCAGCAAGATCTCCGGTTTTCCCATCGTGTTGGTGGGCCGGGCTTACTGGTCCGGCCTGCTGGGCTGGCTGCGGGACACCGTGGTGGCGGCCGGCAACATTTCGCCAGACGACTTGGGCCTGTTCCAGGTGGTCGATGGCCCGGAGGCGGCGGTGGCCGCCATTCAGACGGCCGCCAGTGTGCCCCGGTCCGGAGGGATGGTGAACCGGTAATGGCCATCCGGGTTGACGCCATGATGGTGATCTTGCTGCTGGCTTCGGTGGGCTGCGTCGCGCTGACCATCTGGTTTGTGTTGGGCCGGTGGAGCGTGGGAATGGACTTGCCGGTGGCCCAGACCGAGTTGATGGAGGCGCGGGCCCGGCGCGAACAGAAGACGGAGTTGGCTGCGCGCCTGGCCCGGGAGGAGCGGCGGCGGGCCTCGGCGGAGGTGGAGGCCAAGCTGGCCGCCAACCTGGCCGCCCGCCAGGCGGCGGGGCATGTGCCACCGCCGGCGGCGTCCCAGCCAGGCGGCGCCGGCCCGGCCCGGATTCTGGGTGGGCCAACCAAGACCAATTGAGGTGCGGGCAGTAGAATGGTCCCGGAGATTCGTGCGGTTTTGAAAGGGGAGAGCCATGGCAGCCATGAAGCCACGCACCGGCGACGGCCCATTGGAGGTGGTCAAGGAAGGTCGCGGCATCGTGATGCGTGTGCCTCTTGAGGGTGGTGGCCGCCTGGTGGTGGAGTTGAACGCGACCGAGGCGGCCGCTTTGGGCCAGGCGCTCGACGCGGTTGTAGCCTGACGTGACTCGTACCCGGCGGCCCCAGCAGCCGTGGGTTCACCCATTACCCCAGGTCAGGGTGGTTCGCGGTCGTCTGACCACGTCCGCTCAAGCCCGCCGGCCACAGGCCGGCGTGATAGCCGTGCCCGTGGCCCCGGCATCTGATGACGAAGAAGGCATCCAGCCGGGCTTTGGCGCGGCCGATGCCGCCGTCCGCTACGGCGTGGACTGGGCCGAGTTGGCCACCCGGCGGCGGTTCAAGGCCAAGGCCGGGCAGGTGCAGGCCTTCGACCTGCCGGTGGTGCACCGGGCCGATGCCGCCCGCGATCTAGGTTGGGATGAACTGGCGGCCCGGGTGCTGCTGGTGGGTGTGGGCGGCGGCACGCCGGCCGAGGTCCGCCTGGCGGGGGCGGCCCTGGCCAAGGCGACGGCCGGCGATGGCCCGGTGGTGACCACGGTGGCGCAGGATTCGCCCACCCACACCGAGGCGCTGGTGGAGGGCTACCTGCTGGGTGCCTATCAGGCGCCCCGCCAGGGCTTGAAGCCTGCCGATCCTGCCACTGGCGACCTGGTCTTGTTGGGCCGCTACGACCGCGCCGCGGCGGACCGAGCGGTGGCGGCGGTGCAAGCCCAGTGGCTGGCCCGGGACTTGACCCGTTGGCCGTCCAATGAGAAGTATCCGGCCACGCTGGCGGAGGCGATGGCCGAACTGGCGGCGGGTGCGCCCGGTTTGACCTGTGAGGTGTGGCCGCCTGAGCGCCTGGCTGCGGACGGCTTTGGCGCCCTGTTGGCGGTTGGGGCCGGGGCGGGCCCAGAGCGCAGCCCCCGCCTGGTGGTGCTGCGCTACGAACCGCCGGCGGGTCCGGTGCCCCACCTTGGCCTGGCCGGCAAGGGCATCACCTTTGACACGGGTGGTTTAGACATCAAACCGGCCGATGGCATGACGACCATGACCACCGACATGGCCGGGGCGGCGGTGGTCTTCGCGGCGGTGTTGGCGGCGGCCCAGGCGGGCTTGCGGCTGCGCCTGACGGCCGTCTTGCCGCTGGCCCAGAACTCGGTGGGGGCCGGCTCTTATCACCCGGGCGATGTGGTACGGACGTACGGCGGGCGTACGGTCGAGGTGGGCGACACAGACGCCGAGGGCCGCCTGGTCCTGGCGGACGCCCTGGCCTGGTTGGACGCCGCGGTCAAACCGGACCTGGTGCTGGACATGGCAACCCTGACCGGCGCCGCCCGGCTGGCCCTGGGCCGTGAGACGGGTGCACTGCTGGCCAACGATGACGCCCTGGCGGACCAGGTCCTGGCGGCCGGTGAGGCTGTGGGTGAAGCTTGGTGGCGTCTGCCTTTGGTGGAGGCCTACCGGCCAGCCTTGGACAGCCAGATCGCCCAGATCAACTCGGTGGCCAAGGCCACCACCGGCGCCGGGGCCATCACGGCTGCTCTGCTACTGCGGGAGTTTGTGGGCGGCCGGCCGTGGGCGCACCTGGACATTGCTGGCCCGGCCCGAGCCGCCGCCGGCACCGACCTGACTCCAAGCGGCGCCACCGGCTTTGCCACCCGGACCCTGTTGCGGCTGTTGGAAGACCTGGCCGCCGGTGCGGGTAGCTAACCCAGGTGGCCCCATGCCGGCAACTGGCTTTGATGACGTCTGGGTGGTGATCCCGGTCTACAACGAGGCGGCGGTGTTCGCCTCGGTGTTGGCGGATGTGACCGGCACGTTTGGGCATGTTTGTGTAGTGGATGATTGCTCCACGGACGGTTCGGCCGCCATCGCGCAGGAGTTTGCCGGGCGGGGCGTACGGTTGGTGCGCCACCCGTTCAACCTGGGGCAGGGGGCGGCCCTGCAGACCGGCTTGGAATACGTCCTGGGCGACCCGCTGATGCGGCGGGTCATCACGTTCGATGCCGACGGCCAGCATCACGTGGCCGATGCCGTGGCGATGGTGGAACGCCTTGACGCCAGTGGCGCAACGCCCGCCGGTCCGGCCGGGCAGGCTTCAAGCCGGCCCGGCCTTGACGTGGTCTTGGGGTCCCGTTTCCTGGGCGGCGGCAAGGGCGAAATGGGCGGTGCCAAGCGGCTGGTTCTGAAGGCCGCCATCGCCTACACCAATCTGGTGGTGGGCATGAAGCTGACCGACACGCACAACGGGCTGCGGGCCATGAACCGGCGGGCGGTGGCGGCCCTGCACATCACCCAGAACGGCATGGCCCACGCCACCGAGATTCTGGAACAGGTCAAGCGGGCCAACCTGGCCTACGTGGAGCACAAGGTCAAGATCAGCTACAGCCCCTACGCCAAGGCCAAGGGCCAGTCGTTGCTCAACGCCATCAACATTCTGGTCGACCTGGTGCTGCGTTAGGGGGATGGAACGGTGTTGATCAAGGTTGTGCTGATCCTGGCCGTGGCCGTGGTGTCCCTGTTCATGCTGCGTGGGCACGGAGCCCGGCGCCAGGCGTTGCGCCGCTTGGGCCTGCTGGCCTTTGCTGCCGTGGCCGTGGTTTCGATCATCTTCCCGGACTTGTTGACCGCGGTGGCCCAGAAAATCAATGTGGGCCGTGGCGCGGACCTGCTGTTGTACGTGCTGATAGTGGTCTTTTTCAGCTATGTGGCCTCGCGCTATGTGCGTGACCGGCGGGCAGACCAACGGGTCACCGCGCTGGCCCGGCGCCTGGCCCTGAGCGAGGCGCCGCCGCCGCGAGGCGCGCTGCCCGCCGCCGGGCCGGAGCCGCAGACCGGGCTGGCGGGCGGACCTACACCCGAGGCCCCATGAGCGACATCGGCGCCCTGCTGGTGGCGGCCGCGCTGTTGTGGGTGCCGGGCCTGGCGGTGGGCTATGCGGCCAAGGTGCGCGGGCTGGCCTGGGTGGCCCTGGCCCCGGCCTTGTCGCTGGCCACCCTCGGTTTGGGTGCCCTGCTGGCGCCGCTGGTGGGGCTGACCTGGTCCTGGTGGGCGGTGCTGGCGGCCACGGCTCTGGCTTGTGTCATTGCCGCCTTGGTGGGCTACTTCTTCCCGCTGGTGGCGGCGCCCCGGCAGCTACCGCGGTGGAACCGCCGCCAGTGGGCCTGGGTGGCCGGATTTGGCGCGGCGGCCACCGGCGTGGCCGCCGGCAGCGTGCTGGCCGGCATGGGTTGGCACTTGGGCACCATGTGGCAGCGGCGGGACATGGTGTTGCACGGCAACCTGGTGGAGTTGATCCGGCAGACCGGTGACGCCTCGCCATTCCACATGGACCTGGCGCACTTCCCGGCGGTGGGGCGGTCCTACTACCCGGCGGCGGTCCATGCGCTGGCGGCCCTGGTGCCCGGCGGCGCCGGTTCGTTTGCCAGCCTGAACGCCGTCACACTGGTGGCGGAAACGGCCGTCTGGACGGTTGGCCTAGTCCACCTGTCGCGGGTCATCTTCCCCGCCCGGGCCTCCTTCGCAGCCCTGGCGGCCGGCCTCGCCGTGGTCTTCCAGGCCACGCCCAGCGCCTTGCAGGACATGGTGCCCTACGGCGTTGGCGTGGCTCTGCTGCCGGGGCTGTTGGGCTGGTCGGTGCAGGTGGCGCGCCTGGTTAAACAGCGGGTGGGTGGCGTGGTGGGCCGGGCGATCGTGCTGGCGGTGGCGCTGGTTGGGGTGGGCCTGACCCATCCCATCGCCCTGTTCTCCTATGCGGCGCTGGCGGCACCCGTGGCGCTGTATATCGTGGCCACGTTGACGGTGCGTGGCTGGCGGCGCGGCTGGCGGGTAGCCACCCTGGCCTGCGACGCCACCTTGGTGGGTCTCGCCGCCGTGGCCGCCATCGGCGTCCTGGCGGTGCCGGAGGTCCGGTCGGTGCTGACCTTCACACCCTGGGAGAAGTCGGTCAACGGCCTGGTGGCGCTGGGCGGCGGCCTGGCGGATGCGACCTCTCTGTTCCAAATGGCGCCCAACCTGTTGACCGCTGCCGCCCTGGTGGTGGGGGTGGTGGTGTTGCTGCGGCGGCGCTCGCACCGCTGGCTGGCGGGTTCGCTGGTGATCCTTGACCTGCTGTATGCGGCGGCGGCGGCCGGCTTCACCCCCTTGGAACCGGTGACCGGCCTGTGGTATGGCGACCGGGCGCGGCTGGGCCTGCTGGTGACCATTGTCGGGGTGCCACTGGCTTGCCTGGGCCTGGACTGGGCCCGGCAGGTGCTGGGCATTGGTGTGCGCGCGCCTGATGGCACCCCGCGCCGGGGCCGCCCAGTCCGGGTGGCCGTGGCGGTGGTGACCGCGCTGGCGGTGGCGCAAGCCGGCACCTTGATGGCGTTGCGGCCCCACCAGTTCAAGACCAAGGGTTTCGAGGTCGCCTCGACGCCGGACAAGCCGCGCTTCTACGGGCCAGAGGAACTGGCAATGATTCGGCGCCTGCCGGGTGAGTTGGAGCCGGGCCAACTGGTGCTGGGCGACCCCAACAACGGCTCCGCCTTGGTCTACGCCCTGGCCGGGATCGAACCGGTCTTTGGGCACGTTACCGGCAAGTGGAATCAGGACCGGCGCTACCTGCTGGAACACTTCCCGGAGGTGCTGACAGACCCGGCTGTCTGTGAGGCGCTGGACCGGTTGGACGTGGGCTATCTGTACACCGACCCGGTGGTCTACTTCGACACCACCGACTTTGCCTCATTGACCCAGGGGTTAGACCCGGCGGCGGGCGGCTTCGAACTGGTCGATCAGGGCGGCGGGGCGGCGGTGTGGCGCATCACCGGGTGCGGGGGCGCTTGACGGCGATCAGCGCGCCGTCGCCGCTGGCCACCATGGCCACGGTCAGGGCTTCGTTGTCCCGCAGCGCCCGGCCCACTTCCCGGACCGTCACCGTGACCTTGTCGCGGCGGGCTGGGTCTGGCACCTTGCCTTCTGCCAGGGCGCCATCCACCACCAGCACTCCGCCGGGGGTCAGCAGCCGGATGGCGTCCGCTAGACGGTCGGCATAATCGGCCTTGGGGCCGGTCAGCAAGACCATGTCGTAGGCGGCGTTGGCCAGCCGGGGCAGCACCTCCGAGGGCCGCGAGTTGATCAGCCGGATCTGGGTCAGCGGCAGGCCGGCTTCCAGCAGGGCCTCCCGGGCCGCGTTCTGGTGTTCGGCCTCAATGTCAACCGAGGTCACGATGGCGCCCGGCGGCATGGCGCTCAGCAGGTGGACGGCGCCCACGCCGGCGCTGGTGCCGATCTCGACTGCGCTGGAGGCCCGCAACGTGGCGGCCAGCACTTCGAGCAGTGCGCCCACGCCGGGGCTAGGCGCCGGGCAGGCCAGTTCCCGGGCCCGGGCCCGGGCGTGCACCAGTGCTTCCGAAGGTGGGATGAAGTCTTCCGCGAACACCCAGTTCGCGACGTAGTCGACGCCGCTGTTTGCCACCCCTTAAGCCTATCGGCCTTGACCTGGCCCGGACCGGCGGGCACGCCGCGCGGCCGGCGGCGGGACTGGGAACCTGGGTCTGCCCGGCTGTCCGCAGTCGCGGGTTGTCTCAGCTCGATCCTTTGGCCCTGCCGCCAGCCCCAGCCAACCGCGCCCGCACGGCGGCCCGGCAAGCGCTTTCCGAGTGTGATCTTCGTCACAAACGGGCTTCTGGCGTGGTGAACAGGACTTCTGGCCCCTTACGGTGTAGGTAGGTCAGATCTAGCGATCTGGCCGCTCCAAGTCCCAACCCGGGGTGGCTCGCAACACCCCAGCCGCTCCGGGGTGAACCGTTCAGGAGATCCCCGTGACGGCAGTAGCCCAGGTGGCAGGTCCCAAGCCTTGGGACGACATCGTGCGGGATCACTACCCGGCTGTCTACCGCTGGGCGTTGCGCCTGACTGGGAATACCTATGATGCCGAGGACTTGTCGCAGGAGACCTTCTTCCGGGCCTTGCGTTCATTAGACCGCTATGTCGATGGCTCGTTCGAGGCTTGGCTGCGCCGCATTGCCACCAATCTGTTCGTGGATCACGTGCGCCGGGCGGCCAAGTTCACCCTGTCGCCTCTGGACCCCGAATTGCACTCGCCGGCCGATCCGGCGGCCGATCCGGCGGTCCGGCTGGAAGCCTCCGGTCTGGACGGCGAGGTGGGAGAGGCGCTGCGGCAACTGCCGGGGGAGTACCGGGACTGCCTGGTGGCCTGCGATGTGGAGGGCCGGACCTATGAGGACGCGGCGGCCACCTTGGGGGTCAAGGTGGGTACGGTCCGGTCGCGGCTGCACCGGGGCCGGGCGGCCCTGCGGCGCGAACTGGCCTGATAACCAAGCCAGCGCGGCCAGCCTTGATAATTGTCAGGTTTGTACCACGAAGACTTGGTGATTTCATCAAGATTGGGTCAAAAGGTCAGCCCAGAGGGGTGATTCTTGACCTACCATTGGCCTTATGGCGCGAATATTGTTGGCTGAGGACGACTCGGCCATTGCCGACCCCCTAGCGAGGGCGCTGGGGCGTGAAGGCTACGAGGTATCGGTGTATGGCACCGGTCAAGGGCTGCTGGACGCCCCGGCCGGTGCCGATTTGGTGATCCTTGACCTGGGTCTGCCGGACATGGATGGGCTGGATGTGGCCCGGGAGCTGCGCTCCCGGG
>JAISTN010000037.1 GCA_031272565.1 Bifidobacteriaceae bacterium | reverse complement strand
GATGCAGGCCTGGTAGTTGGACGGGGTGCACTGCCCGATGGCGCCATACTTCCAGTCATAGACGTAGTAGTAGATGCCGTTCTTCTTGAACACCCAGGGCGCCTCATAGAAGCGGCCCGAGGGGATGGAGAGGGTCTGGGCGGTGGCGCCGGCCTTGATGTGGATCATGTCACGGTCCATCTCGATGACACGAGCGGAGGCCGCGCCGCCCCAGTAGAGCCAGACCCGGTCGGTGTCTGGGTCGATCATGACGTGGGGGTCGATAATCTCGCCCTGGCTCAGGGTGGTGCCATAAAGCCCGGCGTAGTCCAAGATTGGCGTGCCTGGGGTGGTGTCCGTCTTACGGGCGTCCGTCCAGGGGCCCACTGGCGTGTCGGACACGGCCACGCCGATCGCCATGTTGTTGCCATGGGTTGAAGCGGTGTCGGTTGAGTTGGTCTGGACCGGCACATACCAGTAGTACTTGTTGGTCACCGGGTCCTTGACCACGGCGCCCGCAAAGGCCCGCTGGCCGTTGGCCCAGTCTGGGAAGACCGTGGTGGGCACCAGGTTCTGGTACCACAAGGACCAGTCACCGCCTTCCACGTCGGTGGTGGCGAAAACGCCGTAGTTGTACATCCGGAAATCGCCCGTGGACGTGCTGGCCTCGTCGTGCCCGGCGTAGATGTAGAGCACGCCGTTGTCCACGAAGGTGGCCGCGTCGGCCGAGAAGTAGCTGGTTTGGCCTAAGCCTGGGGTCTGTGTGGCCGCGTCGTACAGGATGGGGTTGCCGTCGCTGTGCCAAGTGACAGTGGGCGGCACAGACGGGTAGGGGTTGGGTGACTCCGCCAGCGCCGCCGGCCCTGTCCCCAACATGGTCCCCACCAGAGCCGCTGCCGCTGCCAAGGAGATCAATCCGCGATGTTTGTGCTGCACTCCACTCACCTCTTCGTGATGAACTTCAACGTCCGGGAATGCTGTGGCGCCCTACCACCGAAGGGTGGGCGTCACTCCGGTGTGGGTACTACTCTGGCACGGATTTCGCTTCCTGGCAAACCTTTGCCGTCAGTTTCCGGGACTTGGGCCTCAAGTCCCGTGTCCGGACCAGTAGAAACGCCGTCACCAGGCGGCATCGGGCACCAAGAAGCTTAGTCTCCCAGGCAACTTTGCCGGCCGGGGTTGCTGCGGGGGTACCTGGCGAGCGGGCGGCCCGACTGGTCCCGATCGATACCCGATGGCGACCAAGAGCGACTGCAACCGGAGCCCGGTGGTGGCTAGGCGGCTAGACGGCTTCGGTTACTCGGTCGTGACCGTGCCGCCCAGGCTGGTACCCGCGCCCTGCGTCTGCATGAAGGCGTTGAAGTCCTCCCACAACTTGTCCGTCAACTCCGCCAGGTGCGCCTGGTCCTCCGCCGAGACCTCGCCGATCGGCTGGCCGTACTGGTCGAAGCCCGGCAGGTCGAAACTGATCGAGGGCGTGATGATCTGCTGCCCCCCCACCGACAAGGAGGTGCCACCGCCACCACCGCTTGAGATGTGGAAATCGGCCTCCCCGTCGCTGTCCAGGACGGGGCCGTCTTCCTCCACCTGCGCGGCCATGTCCTCCAGCGCCTGAAGGTAAGCCTCTTCGTCAAACACCGGGCAGACGTCCAGCAGCGCGTCCAACTGGTCCACAGTGATACTGCCGGGCACCACCACCGTGGGATAGGTCTCATAGCCGTCCGCCACCGGCGGGTCGGCATCGGCCACGTCCGGCCAGCCATTCTGGCGCGCGCAGGCGGCCCACTCGTTCGAGACCTCCGCCTCGGCCTGCTTGGCCTTCAGTTCCTCCGCCGGGTCAATCTCCGGTACCAATTCCAGCGGCGTGTAGCCAGTGTCGACATAGCAGCGCTCGTAGTCAGCCGAATAGTCGACCGCGTCGATCACCAAGGCATAGTCCCCTTCGACCGCCTCGAAGACCCGGGCATGCTTGTCCGCGTCCACCACCGCGCTGCCGGCCCCAACCATCTGCGTCACGGCGCCGGTACCCCCACCGCTCGCCGGGTCCCGGCGCGACACCATCTGGCCGTCAAAGGCCAGCTCATAGCGGGTGACGCCGTTGACCTCCCCGGGCAGGATCATGGCCGGGACGCCGGCCTCCACCAGGCAGTCCACCATCGCCTGGGTGTTGGCTTCCTGTTCGGCCGCCGTCAGTTCGCCGTCGCCCCCGGAGCCGCCCGCCGTCTCACCGCTGCCCGTGCCCGCCGTGCCGGTGGCCGCCGCCCCCTCCAGGGAGGCCACGCCGCCATCGTCACTGCAGCCTGCCAAACCGAGGGCCGCCACCACCGTGCTACCCGCCACCAACGCCATGGCCCCGCCAGTCAACCGTCTCATGGCACCAGTCAACCGGCCTGACCTTGGAAAAGGCTGAGATACACCCGGTCACATGCCTGGCACTTCGGCCGCCGGCCAAGGCACCTCAGGCCGCCTGGATGGCCTCCAAGACCGGCTTCTTGGCCGCCCGGCCGGCCGGCCACAGGGCCGCCCCGACACCAACCACCGTGGCGAGCACGAGCATGCTCGCCAACGTGCCCCACGGAATTGCGAGCAGCGACAGGCCCTGATCGGCCAGCAGGCGCGGCAAGGTAGCAGCCAGGCCGGCCCCGACAACCACGCCGGTCAACGTGCCAAACAGGGCAATCAACACCGATTCGATAATGATCGTCAACCGTAGCTGGCCGCGGCTCAGGCCCACCGCCCGCAACAGGCCAACCTCCCTGGTCCGCTCAATCAGCGACAGGGCCAGCGTGTTGATGATCCCCAGCACCGCGATCACCACCGAAAGTGCGAGCAGCGCATAGAGCATGTTGAGCATCGACTTGACCTGATCTGACCGGCTCTTGACCAGTTCTTCCTGGGTCTCCACCGCGTAGACCACGTACGGTGCCACCACCGCGGCCACAGCCGCCTCCAACCGATCCACCGGGACACCGCCGGCCGCCTTGATCATCATGAACAAGGGCCTGGCACTAGATGGATCATCCAGCAGTTGCTGCACCACCGCCGGCCCGCCTGCCAACGCCTCGCCAGTGAACTGGAACGGATAGATGGCGCCAATCTGAGCCGTCACCGCGCCAAAGTCGGATTCAACTGTCACCGTGTCGCCCAGTTCCCAGCCGTTGTCCCGCGCAATCTTGGCCGGCGCGGCCAGCCCGCCCGTTTCGCAAATGTCCCACGAACCCTGCTCCACCTCGGCCACGAACTCCACCCCAAAAGCATCGCAGTCCAAGGCCACCACCGGGGCGGCTTGCGCTTCACCGTCAATCTGGGTGTAGGCCAGCGCGTAATAGACCGAAGACATGTGGCCAACCTCCGGCAGGGCGCGCAGGGCATCCTCCAGTTCCTGCGGCACGCCGGAATAGGTGACAGCGTCCTCCACCACCACATCGGCCTTGAACATCGAGTTGAGCACGTCCCCCAACGACCGGTCCATGGTGGCAGCGAAGACCGACGAGGCGCTGACCAACGCCACGCCAATCATCAAGGCCGAGCCGGTGGTGGCACTCCGGCGCGGGTTGCGGCCCACGTTGCCGCGGGCAAACCGGCCCATTGGCTTGAGGCCCATGAAGGGCCAAGCCAGCAACCAGGTGATGGCACTGACCAGCGCCGGCGACACCAGTAGTGCGCCCAGCACCACACCCACGGCGCCATAACCCACCCAGGCAGCATGCGGCTTGTCCACGTTCCAGCAGCCGGCCACCACCAGGCCGACGCCGGCCCCCAACACCACCGCGCCGATGGCGGTACGCAGGCCAAGGCCCTTGCTGCTGGCGCCTTCGCGTTCCCGCATCACTTCAACTGGCGCCACGGTGGCGGCCCGGCGGGCGGGCAGGGCGGCCCCCACCACGGTTACGAGCACGCCCACCACGATGGCCGTCGCCGCCGTGCCAACGGTAGGCACCATGGATCCGGTCAGAGGGCTGCCCATACGGTCCATCACCAGGCGGATGACTTCCATCAGCCCGATCCCGCCCAGCAGGCCGAGTAGGGCCCCGATCACGCCGACGATGGCGGCCTGTACCACCACCAGCGCAAAGACCTGCCGTGGCGACGCCCCCATGGCCCGCAGCAGGGCGTACTCCCCCATCCGTTCACGTACCGTCATGGCGAAGGTGTTGGCGATGATGAAGGCGCCCACAAACAGAGCGATGGCGGCGAAGATCAACAAGAAGCTGTTGACAAAGCCCAGAATGCCGGCAATGGCGTCCTTGGCTTCCTGCCGGAACTGCTGGCCAGTGATGGCCTGGGCTTGGGAATCGCCCGGCAGCGCGGCGTTTACGCTATCCACCAGGGCCTGCTGCGAGACGCCCGCCTGCCCGGCCACCGCAATCGAATAGACCATGCCGGTCAGGCCGTACAGTTCTTCCGCCCAGGCCGAATCGATGAACACCAGCGAAGCCCCCATCATGGAGGCTTCCAATTCCTGGATCCCCACCACGGTGACCTCAACCAGGCCAGCCTCGGTCAGCACCTTGGCCGTGGCGCCCACCCGGTAGCCGGCGTTCTTGGCCGTGGCGGCCTCCAGGC
>JAISTN010000031.1 GCA_031272565.1 Bifidobacteriaceae bacterium | reverse complement strand
GGCAGGTCCGGCAGTTGCTGCGCTACGGCCGTGGCGTGGACCTGGCCGGTCACCACCAACACGCCGGCCGGGCCCACCAGTGGCGTCAGCCGGTCCCAGGTTTGCTGCAACAGCGACCGGCCGGTGCCCGTCAGGTCGAACAAGAACTTGGGCACGGCCGCCCGGGACAGCGGCCACAACCTGGTCCCGGCCCCACCGGCTGGCACCACCGCCCGCAGGTCCGCCAATCCACCTTGGCTCACAGCGCGTACTCCCCCACCTGGCGCCAGCGCTGACCGGTCCGCATGGAGCAGAGCCGCAGGTGGGTGGCCCGGAAGCTGGCCTCATAGGCGGCGTAGGCCTTCTGGGCCCGGTCCAACACGGCGTTGTCCACCTCGGAGGCGATGGTCAGGTGTGGCCGGTAGGCGAACCGGGCGGGAGCGGCCAAAGGCCCTTGTTTGAGCGCCCGTTCCAGGTTCTCGCACTGGGTGGCGCCGCCTTCAACCCGCACAAACACCACCGGGCTGACCGGCCGGAACGTGCCCGAGCCGCGCAGTTCGATGGTGAACGGACTGCCGGCCGCCGCCACGCTGGCCACGTGCGCCGCCACCTGGCCAACGGCATCGGCCCTGACGGCCATGGGCGGCACCACCGTGATGTGCGGCCCAATCACCTCGGCCTCTGGATCGCCAAAACCCCGGCGGGCCGCCGCCAGCGGGGCGGCGAGGGGCTGGGGCACCATGATGGCGACCCCCACGTAGATCTGGTCTGGCCCTAGCGCTGGCAGGCTCATCGCGGCACCGACACCCCGAAGCGCTGGGCCACCCGGCCGTAGACCTGCCGGGCGATCTCACTGGCCCGGGCGGCACCCTGGTCCAAGATGGCGTCCAACTGCGACGGGTCCGCCAGGAACAGGGCGGTCTTTTCACGGAACGGCCGCAGGGCCTCCACGGCGACATCGGCCAGGTCAACCTTGAGGTGGCCGTACATCTTGCCTTCGTATTCCTGCACCAACTGCTGTGGGCTCTTGCCGGTCAGCGCCGAATAGATCGACAACAGGTTGGCAATGCCCGGCTTGTTCTCCGGGTCCCAGGTGATCTCCATACCGGAATCCGTCACGGCCGCCTTGATCCGCTTGGCGATCACCTTGGGTTCATCCAGCAGTTCGATGATGCCGCTGGGGTGGCCGGTCTTGGACATTTTGGCCGTTGGGTCCTGCAGGTCGTAGATCTTGGCGGTCGACTTGACGATGTAGGCCTCTGGCACCACCGCTGTGCCCTCGCCGTAGCGGGCGTTGAGGCGCTCAGCCAGGTCACGCGACAGTTCGAGGTGTTGGCGCTGGTCTTCACCGACCGGCACCACGTGGGCGTCATAGAGCAAGATGTCGGCCGCCATCAGTACCGGGTAGTCGAACAGGCCAACTGTGACACCCTTTTCCCCCAGCCGGGCGGACTTGTCCTTGAACTGGGTCATGCGGCCGGCCTCACCAAAGCCGGTGATGCAGTTCAGCAGCCAGGTCAGCATGGCGTGTTCTGGCACCTGCGACTGGATGAACAGGATGGACCGCTCCGGGTCCACGCCGGCGGCCAGGAACTGGGCGGCGGTGGCGCGCACCCGCTGGCGCAGCGCCGCCGGGTCTGGGCCCACGGTCAAGGCGTGCAGGTCAACCACCGAATAGACGCACTGGAACGAGCTTTGCAGCTCCACCCACTGTTTCAGCGCTCCCAGGTAGTTGCCTAGGTGGAGGGAATCGGCAGTGGGCTGGATGCCGGAGAAGGCCCGTCGGTTGAGTTCAGACACGCCTGCCATTGTGACAGGTCCTTGGAGCCGAATCACATTTCCGCAGGCCGGCGGCCCGGCACCGGGCCGGACCGCCTACCTCCCATCAGGGAGCCCAACGCAATAGGCTGGTGCCATGCGCATCACCCCAACCAAGCTGGCGGACGGCCGCGACCTGATCTACTTCGACGATTCGGAACCTTACGCCAGCGGGGGGGCCACCCGGCGGCTGGATGACCCGCGGCCACTGGCGGACCGGACGGCGCCGTTCACCGACCCGGCCACCGGTGCCACCCGGGTGCCAACCGGCCCGGAGATGCGGCTGGACCGGCTGACAGGGGAGTGGATCCCGATGGCGTCGCACCGCATGAACCGGACCTTCCAGCCGTCCGCCAACGCCTGCCCATTGTGCCCGGCCCAGCCCGGATCGGACTACCAGGACGGCGAAATCCCGGACACGTCCTATGACGTGGTGGTGTTTGAGAACCGCTTCCCGTCTTACTGGCGGCTGCCCGGCCAGGATGTGTCCGAGGTGTGGCAGGTGGACGGCCAGTCGCTGTGGCCGGCCCGGCACGCCGCCGGCCGCTGCGAGGTGATCTGTTTTTCGCCGGGCCACACCGACGCTGTAGCCGGGGTGTCCACCACCCGGATGCGGACCATCGTGGAGGCCTGGGCCCACCGGACGGCCTTCCTGGAGACCCAGGAGGGCATTGCCACGGTCTATCCGTTTGAGAACCGGGGGCCGGAGATCGGCGTCACCTTGCCGCACCCGCACGGCCAGATCTACGCCTATCCCGCCCTGCCGCCCAAGACGGCCACCATGGCCCGCCAGGCCGGCCTGTACCAGGAGGCGACCGGCGGCAACCTGTTTGCCGACGTGGTGCGGGCCGAGTTGGACGCCGGCACCCGCCTGCTCGCGGAGACCGGCCACTGGGTGGCGTACGTCCCGGAGGCGGCCCGCTGGCCGGTCGAGGTCCACATTTCGCCCCGCCGCGACGTGCCGTCCCTGCCGGAACTGACGGAGGTGGAGAAGCAAGACTTCGCCGAGTTGTACCCCCGGCTGCTGCGGGGGTTGGACCACTTTTTTGTGGACGACGCGGGCGTTCCCATGCCCCTGCCGTACATCTCCGGCTGGTTGCAGGCGCCGGTCGATCCCAGCCTGCGCGAACCGTGGCGCCTGCACGTCCAGTTGTTCTCCGTGCGGCGGGCGGCCAACAAGCTGAAATACCTGGCCGGTTCGGAAAGCGGCGCCGGCGCCTGGATTTCCGACACCACACCGGAACGGATCGCGGACCGGGCCCGCCAGGCCCTGCAAGAGGCAGGCGAACTGTGATGGCTCAGCCGGTCAGCTTCGTCGACGCCTGGACCCCCACGGAGGGTGCCCGCCGGGCCCGGGCCGGTTTCGCGGCCCAGTTCGGAGCCGAACCGGCCGGGGTGTGGGCGGCCCCCGGGCGGGTCAACATCATTGGCGAGCACACCGACTACAACGGCGGGCTGGCCTTCCCTATCGCCCTACCGCACCGGACATACGTGGCGGTGGCGGCGGCGGACGGCGATCAAGTCAAGTTGGGGTCCGCCCAGGCGCCGGGCGAGTGGCAGGTCCAGATGGCCGATGTCGCCCCCGGGGCGCCGGCCGTCAAGGGCTGGGGTTCGTACGTGGCCGGCACGGTGTGGGCACTGCGGCGCCACGGGATGGTTGCCCCGGCCATCACCGGCTACGTCGATTCGTGTGTGCCATTTGGGGCCGGCCTGTCCAGTTCGGCCGCGCTGGAGTGCGCCTTCGCGGTGGCCCTGCGCGATTTGGGCGAACCAGGCTGGGCCGACACGCTGGCGGCCCGCCAAGCAATGGTGGCGGCCTGCATCGAAGCCGAAAACCAGATCGCGGGTGCCAACACCGGCGGCTTGGACCAGTCCGCCTCGCTG
>JAISTN010000050.1 GCA_031272565.1 Bifidobacteriaceae bacterium | reverse complement strand
CAGACGTGGGAACCGGCATCGGCACAGATCTGGGCGAAGGCAGTGCCCCAGGCCCCGGCACCAACCACCGCGACGCGGCTGGCCGGGCTCATTGGGCGGCCTGCTTGACCGGTTGAACGGCGTCAATGCTGCCAGCGGGCCCAGGTGAGTCTGCCGGGTGGCCAAGCATCGGTGGATCCGGGTTGAACTGGTCGAAGGGTTTGGCCGGGGGTTGGCCGCCGCGCAGGGCGGCCAGCATGGTGGTGATGGTGGCCATCAGGCGGGTGGTGCCTTCGCGGGCCGCTTGGGAAGTGTCCGGCCGGGCCGCCAGGTCGCTCAGGTCAATCGGTTGGCCAATTGTCATGGTGATTCTGGTGGGTGGCAACAGGTGGGGCAGCTTCTTGTGCCGGGGCAGCAGCCGCTGGGCGCCCCACTGGGCGACCGGCACCAGGGGCGCGCCGGTGTCCAGCGCCAACCGGACCGCGCCGGGCCGGCCCAGCATTGGCCAGTAGTCCGGATCCTTGGTGATGGTGCCCTCCGGGTAGATCAGGATGATCTCACCTTTGTCCAGCGCGGCGTGGGCGCCCTGCAGCGCGGCGGCGGCCTTGGCGGTGCCGCGGTAGACCGGCACGTGGCCCATGCTCTTCATGGCGGGGCCAACAATGGGTGCCCGGAAGAGCGATTCCTTGGCCAGCACCTTGGGGGGCCGGGCCAAGCGGGTCAGCATTTGGACCAGGGGCAGGAAGTCCAGGTTGGACAGGTGGTTGGCGGCCACGATGAAGCCGCCCTCGGTGGGGAAGTTCTCCTGGCCTTGCCAGGTGTGGCGGGTGATCGTCACGGTGGGCGGCATCAGGATGGCGATGATCGCCTTGTAGGCGAACGGAACCTTGGGTTGGCTGCACATATCAGGTCAAGCCTATCGGGCCGGCGCCGGCCGCTGATGGTGACCTGGGACCTGATGCCGGGGGAGTGGCCACCCGGGTCCAGGTCCAAGGTGGCCACTTCGCTGTTCGGTTGGGATTCGTCACCCGGGACCCGGCCGCAGGCGCGAAAAAACCCGGGCCGTGGGCCCGGGTTTTCCGCTTCGGTTCCCTGCTAGTACAGGTGGTGACCGGTCAGGTCTAACGTGTGACCTTGCCGGCCTTGATGCACCGCGTGCAAACGTACTGGCGCTTGGGGGTACCACCCACGACCGTACGGACTCGCTGGATATTGGGGTTCCAGCGCCGCTTGGTCCGGCGGTGCGAGTGGGACACGTTGAAGCCGAAGCCCGGTCCCTTGCCGCAGATGTCGCACGTAGCAGCCACGATTCACTCCTGGAGTCCTGATGGTCGGATGATGGCCCCCGCGTCCGTTGACGCGAAGGCAACCTGCACATTTTAGCCCAAACCGCCGCGGATGCCCAATCAACCGGTGGTCCCAGCCGCGTGACCCTTCTGAGGGCCCCAACACCGTGCTCTTACGTTGCCGGCCTGGCGTTCTGTCCCGTGCCGGCCGGTGCGGCTTCGCCAATGTCGCGAGCGCTTGACGGCGTGGCCCAAGTTGGCCAACTCTGCCCAAGCTGGCCAACGGGGCACCGGCGGGCCGGGACCTAACGTGACAGTGCTTGGTTATAGCCTGGCAGGCGTGGACCGATTCCTGGCGCAGCCGCTGCGGAAGTTGCTGGGCCGGGCCGCGCCCGGGCTGGAGCAGGCCTTCGGCTACACCACCAACGAGGATCTATTGCGCCACTTCCCGCGGCGCTACCTGGACCCGGCCACACCGACCGACCTGAGCGGCATCCGTTTGGGGGAGAACGTGGCGGTGATGGCCCGGGTGGCGTTCGTGGAGGCCAAACCGATCCAGGCGCGGCGCATGACGTTGTTTACGGCCCGGGTGACGGACGGCACCCGGTCCTTGACCCTGACCTTTTTCTTCAAGAACCAGTGGACGGTCAACTGGTACAAGGAGGCCTTCCGGGTAGGGCGGATCGGCCTGTTCACCGGCACGGTCAACGCCTTCCGCGGCAAACTTCAGTTGGTGCACCCGGCCGTGGTCTGGGTGGGGCCCAACCAGGCCGATCCAACCGAGGCCTTCATCGAGGCCGGCAAGCCGACCCCGATCTACCCAGCCACCGCCAAGCTGACCTCGCCCAAGCTGGCCGCCCAACTGCGCCTGCTGCTGGACGCCTTGGGTCAGGACCAGGCCAGCTTGGACGCCATCGCGGACCCGCTGCCGGAGGCGGTCCGCCGCCAGCACCAGCTACCGGGCCTGGGCCGCGCCTTCCACCTGATTCACCATCCGGCGGCCGATGGCGATTGGCAACTAGCCCGCCACCGTTTCCGCTATGAGGAAGCCTTTGTGCTGCAGGTTGCCCTGGCGCAGCGCCGGCGCGAACTGGCGGCGGTGCCGGCGGTGGCCCGGCCTCTGGCCCAGGGGAAGGACTCTCACCTGGCGCGGCTCGACGCCAGCCTGCCGTTCAAGTTGACGCAGGCTCAGGTGGAGGTCGGGCAGCAGATCTCCGCCTTGCTGGCCCAGCCCACGCCCATGAATCAGCTCCTGCAGGGGGACGTGGGCAGCGGCAAGACGGTGGTGGCCCTGCGGGCCATGGTCCAGGTGGTGGACGCGGGCGGCCAGGCGGCCCTGCTGGCGCCCACCGAGGTGCTGGCCGCCCAGCACTGCCAGACCATCCGTCAGCTACTGGGCCAGCCAGGCCCTAAGTTGGGCCAACTCGACTTGGACGGGCTCGGCCAGGACCAGGACCAGGCCCAACCAGGCCAACCACCAGACCAACACGTGGACGCCGCCGCTGTCCCCAACCCGGCTCTCGCCGGCCAGGCGCCCAGCCGGGGCCACGCGGGCGACATCGGCGTCAGGTTGTTGACCGGCTCGTTGACGCCTAAGGCCAAGGCGGCTGTGCTGGCGGACATGGCCTCCGGCCGGGCCGGGCTGGTGGTGGGCACCCACGCCCTGTTGCAGGAGGCGGTGTCGTTCCGGGACCTGGGCCTGGTGGTGGTGGATGAACAGCACCGCTTTGGTGTGGAGCAGCGCGACGCGCTGCGGGCCCGGGCGGACATTGCGCCCCACCTGTTGATCATGACGGCCACGCCTATTCCGCGGACGGTGGCGATGACGGTGTTTGGCGACCTGGGTGTGTTGGTGCTGGGCCAGGCCCCGCCCGGGCGTAGCCCGGTCAGCACGGTCTGGGTCAACCCGGCTACCCACCCGGCCTGGTTGACCCGGGTGTGGGAACGGGTGGCGGAAGAGGTGGCGGCGGGCCACCGGGCGTTTGTGGTCTGCCCCGCCATCGAACCGGGCCAGGTGGAGGAGGGCACCGAGCTGGTGGATGACGCCGCCTGGGAGGAAGGCCAACCGGGCGCCCAGGGCGCGTTGGCGTTCCCGGAGCCGGGGGCGCCGCCGCCGCGGGTGGTGCGCCCGCCAGTGTCGGTGGCGGAGACGTTGACCAAGCTTCAGGCGACGCCATGCCTGCGGGGGGCCCGCCTGGGGGTGATGCACGGGCGGCTGAGCGCGGAGCAGAAGGACCGCACCATGGCGGCTTTCGCGGCCGGCCAGTTGGATGTTCTGGTGGCCACCACGGTGATCGAGGTGGGGATCGACATCCCGGAGGCGACGGCCCTGGTGGTGCTGGACGCGGAACGGTTTGGCCTGTCGCAGTTGCACCAGTTGCGGGGCCGGGTGGGGCGGGGCGCGGACCCTGGGGTTTGCCTGTTGGTGTCCGATGCCGATCCGGACACGGTGGCCGCCCGCCGCCTGGAGGCGTTGGTGGCGACCACGGACGGCTTCCAGTTGGCGGAGGTGGACCTGGAGACGCGCCATGAGGGCGACATCCTGGGGGCGGCCCAGTCGGGCCACAGTTCGACCCTGCGCTTGCTGCGGGTGACCAAGGACGCCGCGTTGATTGCGCAGGCCCGGGAGGCGGCGGAGGCGTTGGTCCAGGTGGACCCGGGCTTGTCTCGCCACCCGGCGCTGGCGGCGGCCCTGGAGCGGGCCGTGGGCGAGCGCCAAGACTTCTTGGAGCGGGGGTGACGGGCGGCCGGTGACACGGATCATTGCGGGCAGCGCCCGGGGGCGCGAGGTCAAGGTACCACCGCGGGGTACCCGGCCCACCTCGGCCCGGGTGCGCGAGGCCCTGTTTTCGCTGTTGGAGGCGCGCCTGGGGGGACCCGGCGGCTGGGAGGGCCTGGCGGTACTGGACCTGTATGCCGGGTCTGGCGCGTTGGGGTTGGAGGCGGCCAGCCGGGGGGCTGCCCGGGTGGTGTTGGTCGACTCGTCGCGGGCGGCGGCGGGTGTGGCCCAGGCCAACGCGGGCGCCTTGGGTCTGGCCGGGGTGGTGTCGGTGCTGGCGGTCAAGGTGGAGGCGGTGGCGGCGGGCGCCAGCCTGCCGGGCCTGGACCAGTCGTTCGATGTGGTCTTCCTGGACCCGCCCTACGCCTTG
>JAISTN010000049.1 GCA_031272565.1 Bifidobacteriaceae bacterium | reverse complement strand
GGCGGCGAAGTGTCATTGCCGTCCAAACTCGATCTGAACCCGCCGCCGTGGCTGCCTCCAGCTCGGCGTGGTTGGGTGCCTTTGCCGATCCACGCCCAATACGGCGACCCGCCGCTGCCTGAACTGCAAATAGTCCGTTTGGAAGAGAACTTGGCCGAGAAGATTGCCCGTCTGAACCGGACCACCACCGCCCGCGACATGTACGACCTGCGCTGGGTCGCGCTCAACCCCGCCGCGACAGGCCAGTTGGATTGGCCGCTGGTTCGCCGCCTGGCTGTGTTGAAGATTTGGGCGGACGCCAACGGCGTGCATGGTGGAACGGCCTACTGGAAACCAGGCCACGAAGGCCCCGCTTTCGACGCCGAGAGGTGGCTGCGGGACCGCAGCCAAGGAGACTTCGACATCGAAGACATCGGTGCTTTGTCGGTGCCAACACCGACCGCCGCCGAACTATCCGACACGGTCCGAACCCACTACGCCTTCTTGGCCGACCTCGACGAGGACGAACAGGTCATCGCCAAGGCCAAGGAGCAAGACCGTCCCCTGGCATTACGTCTCCTTACCGACCTGCCAGGGCATCGGTTGAGAGATATCGGCCTGTACTGACGGTTCTCGGTGAAACAATGACCGAGCAAGGAGGCTTCACGCGTCTTCACATCGTCTACGCCCATCCGAGCCACGACTGCTTCACCGGGCAAGTGCTCGACGCGTTCACCGCTGGCCTGGCCGAATACGCGCGAGAACAGCCGTGACCGCGCCAACGGCTAAGCACAACGCACGCGCCAGATCAACCAGAGGGGCCTGCCGCGGGATCACCGGATGGCAGACCCCTCTGGTCTGATTGGGGAGGGTGTGCCGGGCTTGTCGCGTCCTCGCCAGATGACGATGGCGCGTTGGGGAACAGCGCAGGATGCGGCGCTCCTTGGAGCGTGATCCGGCCTTTGAAGGTAGCGAATCTCGTCGGCGGCCATCACGTGTTCGTGCCACCAAGGGTGCCAGGTGTGCCTCGCCAGCGCCTACGGCGACCAGGCCAGATCCGGTCATGGCGCTTTGACACCTCTGTTGCGTCTCCGGGTGTCCATACCGTGCCGCCGCAGAATGATGCCGACGGTCTGCCGGGCGATGCCGAAAGCCTCGGCCAACTGGTACACCGTGAGGCCGCTGAGGTACTGCTCGGCCATGTCCTCGATCTGCTCCTCCGAGTGCCGCCGATACTGCTTGTGTCTCACAGGCTGAGGTTTTCCGGGCCTCTCCAACCGACCCCTGTCATAGTCCTTACGCACTCTGACAAGCTCTCTTAGCTCGTGGTACAGGGTTGGAGCTTTGTCTCGTAGGGTCCACATCGATAAAACACCTGGTCAGAGGGCATTACCCACCGCAACGGCACCTGTGACCGAAATAGCCAGGTACCCACTGCCACTGAGACGTGCTACTGAGACATGACACTGCCCAGCCGTGAGCCTGTGTGCCCGTGTTACACTGGTTCACATGGGTTTGCGCAATGTCACCATTACCCTGCCTGAAGCGACTTTGCGGCGGGCTCGGGTTTATGCCGCCGGCCACGACATGTCACTGTCGCACCTGGTGGGAGCCAGTCTGGAAAGCACCATCGCGGGTGGTAGGGAGGCGGCGGCGGCCTGGGAAGACGAGTTTGCCCGCATGGAGCGTGGCCTGCTGCGGGTTGGGGACGGAACGCTGTCCCGTGACGAGGCCCACCAGCGATGAGCCTCGAGTTTGTCGACACCAATGTGCTGCTGTACGCCTACGATCCCACCGACCCGCGCCACGGGCCGGCCGTGGCCCTGATCAAGCGCTTGGTGAGTAGTGGCGTTGGGGCAACCAGCGTCCAGGTGTTACAGGAGTTCTATGTCAACGCCGTGCGGAAGATGAACATGGCGCCGGCCGATGCCACCCAGGCAAACACCCGTTTCGCCACCTGGCCAACGTTCGCCCCGGTGGCGGCTGATGTGCTCGATGCCGCCCGGCTGGCTGAGACAGTACAACTGTCGTTTTGGGACGCCATGATTGTTCACTCCGCGGCCGCCATGGGCTGTGCCACCTTGTGGTCGGAAGACCTCAACCCTGGCCAGATAATCAACTCGGTGACGGTCGCCAACCCGTTCTGAATCAGCTATCAGCCTCCCCGCCCGCAGCAACGCCGCATCACCCAGGTCGATGGCGACATCGGCGGCCCCGGCGGCCAGGTAGACGGTGCCGTCGGCGTCGATGATCTCGACCGAGTAGGGCTGGGCGAACAGGTCATACAGGTAGTCCTGCAAGTTGCCCATCTGGCCGGAATCGAGTAGGTGGGCGGGAACGTCACGGTCGATGCCGACCATCTTCACCGACAGGCCGCCATCGGCGGCGTCGATGATCGTGACCCACGGCTCGTCCGGGTTCAAGTGCGGGTAAGTCGTTGTCATGCCCAACAGGTGCGCAGAGACCTCCCGGTAGGCTTCGGCCATGGGCAACGACAGTCGGCTTGAAGTGTTGTTGAGGGACACTCCCTGGGACCGAATCGTGCATTGGTATGGCCGAGCAACAGAGTTTCCCGATCAGGCCCGCCTCGTTGCGTCAGGCCAAGCCGATGCGGCAGTCTTCGATCAGATCTCCAACAGCATCGAACATCAAGACGGTGTGATGCAAGCCTCGCCGTTCATGGTCGCCGTCCTTCTCGAATGCCTGCGAGAGCCGAACTCGGACAAGCCGAGGATCTTGGCGGTTCTCCAGCAGGTCTACAACGCGGTGGTCTCCTGTGGCAGGGCGCCCTTTGACAACCCCGAGCTGCCGTTGGCCGATGAACTGTGGCCGCCGTTCGTGGACGCGGACACAGATGCGGGACTGTGGGAGGAGTTCCAGGGTGAGAACTTCCCGTACTGGCAACAGCATTGCTGTGACGAAATCAAAGCGGCACGCACCCTGATCGGCTCATTCGGGGACGAGGCCTTCATTTGGAGCTAATGGCCCATTCGGGCGGTGGTGTCGAACAGGGCCAGCTCGGCGGGGTGGAGTTCGTGTTGGACGACGAAGGAACGGTCTTTGATCCGCCACAGGCCCTGCCCGGTGGACAGGGTGGGCAGGAGCTTCTTCTCGGTGCCCGTCAGGCCGAGCAGGTTGTCCGCCAAGATGCCGTCCGCCACCCGTGACAAGTACTTCATCAACGCCTCCAACCGGCATTTGCAACAGATTCCAACCCGGACCCTAGACACGCAATTGAGTCCGTCTGACGAACAGCGGCTCAGCGTCCATCCCGCCCCGAAGGCGGTGCCCCAGTTGACGAACGCGCCGCGTTCGCAATTGAACTCATGCCGGAGCCAGCACGTGTGGATAAGCTGAGGCTTGTTTCCCCAGATTCGGGCGCCCCGGCCCCGAACGCCAACAGAACGGAGCGGCGCGTGGCCATTGAGGGTTTGCCGGCTTGGGATGACTGGTCGTCGTACTACACAGAAGTGAAGGCTGCGGGCGACGGCAGGGGCCGCATCCTCGCGCTCCTCAAGATCCAAGACGGCGTGGAGCGGCCGCCCCTGACCGGGAAGAAGCGGTATGTGCCGCCGGGGCTGTACGACCAGCCCTGGGACAAGGTCAAGGATGCTTACGGAGCGGCGACGTTGACGCCGCACTACATCGAGGCGCTGACCAGCGACGACGACGGCGACGTGAGTTTCGGCGTGTACCGGTTGTATGCCGCCACGACGCATCAAGGGTCGGTGTTCAAGGCTTCGAAGATGGCGGTGCCGTTCCTGGCGGACATCGCCCGCAACGACTACGACGGCGCTGACGTCGCCTGCCATTTCCTGGCCCGGATCGCGCTGGGCGAAGCGCATTGGATCCACACCCCGGCAGGGGTTTACCACTCCAAGTACTACGGCGAGGTCAAGAAGCACCTCGGGGACATCCAGGCGTGCTACGAGCGTTAGGCTTTCGACGAGGCCATGCGGCTGCTGTGCTTCCTGCCCGGCGGGTTACCCGAACAGCTTGATCTTTCCTACGAGGCGGCGTTGGCCCAGGAAGCGAAGTCGCGGGACCCAGATGCGACCGTGCCTGGTGTGCAGCGGCACGCCTATGCCCGGCAGGCCAGCACTCTGCTGGCGCAGGGTTTCATCGCCGCCGAGCGGAACTACCAGCCCAAGGGCTATCCGCCCTGGGCCGGCGCGATCGACCTGGAAACGGCGACGTGCACCGGGCACTTCGAGGCGGCCAGGGCGCTGATGGAGTCGAGCCCGTCGCTGCTGGTGCGCGGGGCGGCGGCGGTGTGCCTGGCCCACACCTCGCCCCAGCATCAAAGCGAAGCCAGCAAACTACTCTGAGCCGGTGCCAGGGCACGGCCCTGACCGGCAGCCCCGGCGAGTGTCAGCCGGACCTAGGGTGCTGGGACTATGGGGCAGTGGTCGAGCCACCAGGCCAGCAGGGACAGGGCGGCCAGCCGTTCCAGGGCGTCTTGCCGGGTCAGTCCTTTGTGCGGCGCCAAGTTCGGGTCGATCACCAACACTGGTAGACCCACCGCGACGTGGCGAAGGGCGGCCACCAGGTTGTGACCGGATGTCTGGTCGACGCCGGGTGGCAGGCCCAGATGCCGGGTGGTGTGGGCGTCTTGGCTGTCGTCAGCGAAGACCTGTTCCCAGGGGGAACCACTGTTGAACTGGTCGGGTTCCCAGCCGAGGCGGTCACTGACCCGGTCTAACACGGCCTGGGTGGCGGCGATGACCGCCTCCAGCCAACGTTCGTCACTCCATGGCGTTGCGGCGGCTTGCCATACCGCCGGGTGCATTTCTTTCAGGCTGCACGGGTCGGTGTCCGCCATCCGGGCCAGGGCAATCATTTGTTCCAGCCGGCCGGTCATGACGTCAAGGGCGCCGTGGATGTCGGCTGGTTTCAATATCGGGTGGGGGTGGGTGATGGTGCTCCAGCAGGCTAACGGGTCGAGGGGTTTACCTCCGGTGGCGGACCGGAGAAAGCAACCTGTCAAGCGGGGGGCAGGGGCGGCCCGTCCGGCGGTCCGGTTGACGGCGGCACGGCGTAGGGCGAGTTCTGTCTTTGGGGTGCCGGGCCGCGGTGTGATGGCTGGGGCGATGCCTTTGGCCAGGCCTTGGGTGGGTTGGTGCAACGCGAGGAAGTGGTCGAAGGCAGTGCGGAATTGTTCGACGGCTTGGGCTACTGACCCTAGGTATTCGGGGTTTTGTGTTGGGTGCACGGCCCCAGTGTCACGCCGCCCGGACCAGACCCGACACCCACCTCAACGGTGGCTGTGACCGACGAAACAGCCATCAGATCCGTCACAACCGGTTCAGAGGGTGGTGGGCGACGCGTCGCCGGACCTCAGGCCAACCAACTAGTCCTCCCAGGTGCCGCAGCCTGGGGGGAGTCTCACCGGCCGGGCGCCCGATGCCGCCCACGTAGCGGCGGGGTTGTGCATGTTTACGTATTGTGATCCGTAAAGTTGCAATGACGAGCAAGTTTGCGTAGTCTGATGCCTCTAGTGGTCGTAGAGTGAGAGGTGCCGGTGTGATCGTCCGTGAGCGCGAGTTGGATGTCCTGCTTCGCCTGCGCGATCAACCTGTGATCAAGGTGGTTACGGGGGTGCGCCGGTGCGGGAAGTCCGCGTTGCTCGAACAAGCTAGCGACCGGCTCATGG
>JAISTN010000391.1 GCA_031272565.1 Bifidobacteriaceae bacterium | reverse complement strand
CGCCAACACCGCCTACACCCTGGGCGATGCCGCCCACTTGGCCCGGCTGGACCAGTTTGGCCTGTTGCTGATCGAACAGCCTCTGGGGGAAGAAGACCTGCGCCAGCACGCCCTGTTGGCCAAACAACTGCGCACCCCGGTTTGCCTGGACGAATCGATTGTGTCGCCGGAGGCGGCGGCGGACGCGATTGCGCTGGGCGCCACCTCCGTGATCAACATCAAAGCAGCCCGGGTGGGCGGCTACCTGGCGGCGGTCAAGGTGCATGACATCTGCCGGGCCAACGGCCTGCCGGTGTGGTGCGGCGGCATGGTGGAAACAGGCCTGGGCCGGCGGGCCAACGCCGCGTTGGCGGGCCTGCCCGGCTTCACGCTGGTGGGGGACGTGTCCGCTTCCAGCCGCTTCTACGAGCAAGACCTGACCGAGCCGGTCGAGCTGGTGGACGGCCACATCGCCGTGCCGCAGGGACCGGGCATTGGGCCCGCGCCGCTGCCAGAGGTACTGGCCGCCGCCACCATCAAGACGGTGACCTTATAGGACCGTTGCGGCACCGCGGCGCCGGCCGCTTAGGGGTTAGAAAAGTCACGATTCTGCATCATCCAGCCACAGGGTGACACTGGCAGGTCACGGTTCTACGTAAAGTAGAAGGGTGATCTTCCGCGCGATCGGCGATGGCCGGCCTTACCCGGAGCATGGCTTTTCCACGGCCGGGCAATGGGCCGGGATTCCGCCCCGCCAAGTGCGCCTGGCGGACCTGACCACCACCAAACGGACCCTGGACCTGGGCAACCTGGTGAGCGAGGATTCAACCTTCTACGGTGACCTGTTTGCCCACGTTGTCTACTGGCAGGGCGTCTACTACCTGGAGGACGGCCTGCACCGGGCCGTCCGGGCTGCCCTACGCGGCCGGCAGTCGCTGCACGCCCGGGTGCTGAACCTGGACCAGTTGATGGCCATGCGCGCCGCCCGCCAGGCGCCAGCTCCAGCGACCCCGCCGCCACCGCCACCGCCAGCACCTGGTGCGACTCAGGGCGCCCAGGGGACGGGTACCCTATAACCGCGGTTAGACCAACAGCTCTGAACCCCCAGCGATAATCCCCCGGCCCCCGGGCGCGGCGTGGAAGAAAGGTAGCCGATGGCGCTCAAGCAAGACGCCAAAGCGCGCCGGCGCCGTTTGTATGCCCGCCAAACCCTGATCTACGCGATCCTGATCGCCGTCCTGGCCGTGGTGGGCGTGGCCGCCGCCGGCATGTATTTTGGCCGCCTGGACCGCTGGTTCAACAAGCCGTACAACTCGCCATCGGCGGCCGTGGTTCAGATCGATGCCCAGCCCTGCCCGGTTGGCCGGCCCTTGTCCTACCCAGACCCGGCCAGCATCAAGATCAACGTGCTGAACGGCAACGGCCAGTCCGGCCTGGCCGCCGGCGTGGCCTCCACCTTCCGCACGGCCGGCTTCCCTGAACCCAGCGCCGCCAACGCCAAGATCTACGACGGCGTGGTCAAGGTGGTGGCCGGGGTGACCGGCATCAACAACGCTTACACCGTGCTGGAATACCTGCCCAAGGATGCGGTGCTGGCCATCGACTGGCGCACCGACACTTCGGTCGACGTGATTCTGGGGACCGATTTCGAGAAGATGCCGGCCGCGGTGGATGTGGGCTACGACCCGGAATCCGCCATCACGCCCATCGATGGCTGCCGCCCGGCGCTGGAACTGCGCGAGGCCGTGCCGCGGACCTCCGTCACCGCCACACCCACACCCACCCCGCCGGCTGCCACCGAAGGCACGGCAACGGCCGGCGCCGAAGGCGAAGACGAGACCGCCGCAGGCTGACCCTGGGTTGGGTGCACTGGGGCCGGCGCAAAGGCCGCCCGGGCCCCGGCCCGCCGCAGCAGTTTCAAGACCGGCGCCCCCAACCCCACCAGGCACAAGGCGCAGGTGACGGCCCGGACCGTATCCCAACTGGCCGTCGAGGTCACCAGGGTGAAAGCCAAGAAGTGCTTCAGGTTCAGCCAGGGCGAGGCCCCCGGCACAAAGCCGATGCCGCTGGCCACCGTGCCGCTGCCCGCCAGCAGGGGCCAGAACCACAGGTTCATGATGGCGCCAAACAAGTAGCTGGCCACCACGCCGTAGGCGGCCAGCAGGGCGATTTCGGCCTTGCCCCGGACCCGTTTGGGCAGCAGGCCGGCGCCGCCCGCAATCCAGGCCGAACAGGCCATCTGCATGCCCAGCCACGGGCCCACCCCGCCGGTCAGCAGGGCGCTGGCCAGCAGCGAGATGCCACCCAAGGCGAAACCGAAGCCGGCTCCGAAGGCTCGCCCGCCCAAGATCAGCATGAAAAAGACGGTTTCAACCCCGCCCACACCTGAACCCAAGGGCCGCAGGGCGGCGATGACAGCGCTCAACAAGCCTAGGAAGGCCAGCGTCTTGACGTCGATGCCGCCCGCGGTCAGTTGCGCCAGCACGGTCAGCATCAGGGCCGGCAGGATCACCACCACGGCGACCAGGGCACCGGTTTGGGAACTGGCCGCCGCCGCCTGGTCGGTGGTGGCCGTGAACCAGGGCGCCAAGCCGGTGGCCAGCGCCGCCAGCGAGGCCACCAGCATGGTGACTACGGCGACAGGACGGGCCCGCAGTGCGTTCATGCCTTGGCTCCCTGCAACCATTGGACGGCCTGTTCCACGGTGTGAACCGGCCGGGGGGCAAAGACTTTGGTGATCTGGGGGGCGTGGGCCGGCACCGAGGTCAGGACATCAATGGTTGGCCCGTGCAGAATGACTTGGCCTTCGGCCATCCAGGCCACCTGGTCCGCCACGGCCGCCAGGAATTCGACATCGTGGCTGGCCACCACAATGGCGTTGCCCTGGGCGGCCAGGTCCTTCAGCACGGCCACCAGCCTGGCTTTGGCCTCATAGTCCAGCCCCCGGGTCGGTTCGTCCAGGGCGATCACACGGGGCTGTGGAGGAGCGGCACTGGGCACCGGTGCTAGCTGGATGGCCAGGGCTAGGGCCAACCGCTGGCCTTCCGAGAGGTCGCGGGGATGGGCCTGGCGGGGCAAGCCGGGCGCGATCCGGTCCAGCACGGCGGCGGCGCCCGTGCCGGCGATTTCCCGGGCCACCGTGTCCTCCCACAGCAGGTCGGTGGGTTGCGACGGCACCAAGGCCACCACCGGGTGGCCCGGCCCCGGCCCCGTCACAGTGCCGGCCGCCTTGGGGCCGGCGCCGTGCAACGCCCACAGCAGTGAGGACTTGCCGGAGCCGTTGCGGCCCATCAGCCCATAGATGATGCCTCCCAACAGGTCGACATCGACCCCGTCAACGGCCACCACACCCGGGTATTCGACCCGCACCCCCCGGGCGGACAGCAAGACCGAGGCCGGCTCGTTGCCCGCCGCCGGGGTGGCCGGGGCCGCCGGCGTTGCCTCGGTCCCTGGCGCCACCGGCTCAACCGGCAGCCCCAGGTCCGCCACTTGCCGCCGCGCCTCCCGCACCGTCAACGGCACCTTGTCCCAGCCCAAGGCCCGGCCCAGGGCCACCACCGGCGGCACCACCGGCGCCTGCGCCAAGATGGTCCGGGGCGGCCCGCCGGTGACCCGGCCCTGCGGCGTCAGGGCGATCACCTGGTCGGCGAACTGCACCACCCGTTCCAGACGGTGTTCCGCCATCAAGACGGCCATGTCGAAGTCCTGCACCAGGCGCCCGATGGCGGCCATGACCTCTTCGGCCGCCGCCGGGTCCAAGGCAGAGGTCGGCTCATCCAGCACCAGCACCTTGGGGTGCAACGCCAGGGCCGCCCCCATGGCCACCCGTTGGGCTTGTCCGGCCGAGAGGGTCAACAGGTCGCGCTGGCGCAGATCGGCCAAACCCAGCAAGTCCAGCACTTCCTCCACCCGGGTCCGCATCACCGCCGGGTCCAAGCCGCATTGTTCCATGCCGTAGGCCAGTTCTTCCTCGACCGAATCGGCCACGAAGCCCGCCAGCGGGTCCTGGCCCACGTAGCCCACCAACCCGGCCAGCGCCCGGGGCGGGTGGGTCCGAAGATCCAGCCCGCCCACCGAGACGTGCCCCTCCAGGCGGCCGCCGCTGAAGTGCGGCACCAGCCCGTTGACCGTCCGCAGCAGGGTGGTCTTGCCGGCTCCCGTTGGTCCAATCACCAGGGCCAACTCGCCCGGGCCCACCATCAGGTTGACGTCCTGCAACGCCGGCTGGGCTGCCCCGGCAAAGGTGAAGGTGACGTGGTCTAAGCGGATCATCGCGCCACCCCCGCCTGCACTGGACTTGGTGCGGCCGCTGGTTCCGCCCGCGCGGTGGCCGGAGCCAGGTTAGGCGAGGCGATGGCAGGCGAAGTGAGGCTGCGCGGGGCGGCGCCGGCCGGGGTGACCCTGGACGAGGCCGCCGGGCGCGGCCCCAGGCCGATGGCCAACGGCAGACAGGCCGCCGCCCAGCCCAGCACCGCCGGCCAGGGCAGCGGCGGCCAGCCCAAGACCGATGGCTGCAGCGACCCTGGGGCCACCGCCGTGGCCGCCCACAGGGCCAGACACAAGGCGCCGCCGCTGGCCACCACCGACCAGTCACGCCACGTCCACGGCTGGCGGCGGTAGCGGGTGCGGCGGCTGGACCGGCCCAATGACCAGACGCTCAAGGCGACTAGCGCCAGGCCCAGGACGGCCACCACCGGGCCCAGGGCACCGCCCCGCCCGGCCGCGGTCAGCACGGCGCCGCCGCCCAGCAAGGTGCAGCCCACAATGGTCCCGCTGGAGGTGGCCCGGCCCCGGCTCCGGGCCGGGCCGTCCGAACCGTAACCGCGTGATTCCAGCGAGGCCGCCAGCGCCAGCGACCGGTCAAGGGAATCGGCCAAGACCGGGAAAACAATCCGGCGCAGCCGTTGCCGGGCGGGCACCTTGACGCCTGGTGCGCCGGTGGCCCGCAGGCGCTGCACCCGGCGCACCCGTTGCACCGCCAAGGCCAGGGACGGGAAGACCGACAAGGCCACCACCACGGCCGTGCCCACGTGGCGGAAGGCGGCTGGCAGCGCCGCCAGGGTCTGCTTGGGGCTGGCCAAGCAGTTGGCCACACCCACACACAGGATCAAGCAGCCCAGGCGCAGGCCATCCATCAGGCCGCCGTACAGCGCGTCCCAGGTGACCGGCCCCAACAGCGCCAGGCCGGTCGACCCCAGCCCGGGCAGGCGCACCACCGGCAGGTCGAACAGGACATCGCCCGCCCCGGGTACACCGGCGCCAAAGACCACCCGGAAGACCAGGCGCATGACCAGCACAAAGCCGGCCAGGAATAGGTAAAGCCGCAGCGACATGGCCCACGGCGCGTCGGTGCGCAGCGCCAGGCAGACCGCCAAGGCCGCCGCCGCAATCAAGACCAGGATCAGCGGATTGGTGGTCAGGGCAGCGCCCAGGGCCAGGCCCAGGGCCCAGCCCCACCAGGCGCCCGGGTGAAGCGGCGCCCCCCGGGGGCCCAAGGGCCCCCGGGGGTTCGCACCGGCCTGAACGTCACGCACGGCGGCGCCGCCTCCAGACCAGACCTCCCGCCAGGGCCACGGCCGCCACCAGGCCGGCTGTCACCACCAGCGGCAAGACGTGCCGGCCAGACTCGGCTTGGCCGGCCACCACCAGAGCCGTCGGGCCCGGTTCCGCCCATGACGGTTTGGCTGCGGCCGAACCGACCGCACCGGCGCTGCCCAGGCCGGCCGGATCCACCGCGGGCGCCTGGCCGGGCCCGAAGGCCCACCCCACTACGTCATCGGCCGCCACGGCCAGGTTGCCCGCCCCCACGCTGGCGTAGCTCCAAGCCGCGCCGTCCGCGGCCTGCCACAGCGACCAGTAGGCGGTGGCCGGCGCGCCGTTGCACGGGTCAGGCTGGCCGTCTAACTGACAGACCATGCCGGGAAAGCCGGCCCGGAACTCATAGGACCAACCGACGGCCTTGGTCGCCTCCAACACCGAGCCGTAAGCCCCGGGCGCGCACCTGGTTTCGCTGCCCAGGCCCAGGGTGCCGGTGTCCATCACCACGGTGACCCCCTGTCCGGCCGGGCAGGCCCCCGGTTGCCACGCTGCGCCATCGGCCGCCTTGGC
>JAISTN010000351.1 GCA_031272565.1 Bifidobacteriaceae bacterium | reverse complement strand
CCTCGCACCTCGGTTTCGGGGGTGGTGGGCGATTCTTCATTCCCGGTCGTCTCCGCACCCTCAATCGTGTCCACCACGCCCGGCGACTCCGGGGCGGCAGTTGGGGTGTCAGGGACAATCGTTTCCGGGTTGAAGGCGGCCGGCACCAGTTCGGCTGCCGCCAGGTCAAAGCCCGCGTCCACCAACGCCTGGTTGACCGCCTTGGCCTGCTCCTCCGGCATGCACATGGCCACCGGGGCATCGGCCGGCATCTGGGTGGCATTGGGGTACAGGCCACCACTCCAGCACCAGGTCTCGTCAAAGAGCGTCGCCCAGGATCCGTCAACCGACCCGTTTGGTGGCATCAGTTCGCTTGGCCAGATCGCGCCGAAATCCCCTTCAAACATGGTCCCATCCGGCTTGACCCGCAACGCTTCCAGTGCCGCCGCGGCGTCATCGGCCGTCTCCGCCACCACGCTGTACATAAAGGTGGTTCCCAGGTATGTCAGATCGTTGCCCTCGTTGGGATAGTACGTCCGCGGCTGGTAGTCCGCCAGGCCAGAAACCGAGGCCACCCCACCCGTGTAATCGATGGCGAAGGTCTGGCCGCCATCGGCCATGTCCTCCGCCGCGCATTCGCGGTTGTAGTCTGGGTCGTCCTCGCCAATCAACGTGAATGGGGTGTTGGCCTCCAAGGTGGACGGATACTCGCACGGATCGCCGGCCCCGTCCACAAACCAGGTGAACCGCAGCGGATAGGGCAACACGGCCGCGCCAGGGCCGGCCAACTCCCAGACACCGTCCTCCCGTTGCACCAGGTAGACGTTGTCCCGTCCGGCCACGTTAAACCAGCCCGCGCTGAAATAGCCGACGCTTTTCGCCACATCAAAGTCAGCCCCAGTCATGGCCCACGGATAGTTCATGGCAAACACCTTGACGCCCCAATAGCCCTGGTGGCCTTGACCATCATCCACCGGAATCACAAAGCTGCCGCCAAACTGTGGCGCGATGGCGCCTTCCGGCACCACGCCTTGCCAGGTGCCCAGCGATTCGTAGACGGGCGTGGGCGCTGGGCTGGGGACATCGGACGGCGGGACTGAGGCGTCTGGCACCGACGGCACCTCCGGTGACACCCGGCTACTGGCGGAAGCCCCCACCACGCTGCTGGGGTCAACACTCCGCACCCCCTGGTAAACCAAGACGCCCACACCGGCCATGGCCACCACGGCCACCGAGGCCGCCACCCACTGCATGGTGCCGAACCGCCGGTCCTTGACCGGCACCGCCCGGGCCAGGCCGGCCCGCGTCACCACCGGAGCGGCATCGGACGCCGCACCAGCCTGGTAACCCGCCGCCCGGATGGCCCGCTCCGGCACCATGGCCCTCAGTTCCGCCATCGCCCTGGGGCTCAAGCCCGGTTCGCCTCCCGGCGCCGCCGGCTTGGCCCGCCTGATCAATCGCCTACTGTTCATCGCTGTTCCCCCTTGCCCATCGCTGCGTACATGTCTTGGAAGGCCGCCCGGGCCCGGTTCAGCCGCATCCACACAGCGGGCACCGAGCACCCCAGGATGGCGGCGCATTCGGCGCCGTTCAACTCATCCCAGTAGCGCATCACCAACAGGTTGCGCTGGTCGGGTGCCAGGGCGTCCAGGGCAGCGATGACGCGCCCCTCCAGCGCGTCATCGCCCGCCCCCAACTGGCTGGTTACAGCCAAACTGCCCGCAATGGCCTGCCGGATCTCGCCCAGCCGCACCTCACGGCGGACATGGTTGCGCCACACGTTGTGCGCGGTGACGAACAGCCAGGCCGGGGTCAATTCGGCCTGGTCGCGGCGCTCCCAAGCGATCCGGAACACCTCGCTGGTCAGGTCCTCCGCCTCCGCCAACTGCCCCACCCGGTGGCGCAGGTAACCCAGCACCCGCAAGTACTGCCCCAGGTAGAGTTCGGCAAAGGCTGCCTGAACGGCATCGACCGCCTGGGACTGGGCGGTTCTGGACCTGTCAGGTGAAGCCACGAGCGTTCCTTCCATGCCCCTATATGTCGCAGGGCAACGCCTACCTCACAACACTAGGGGACCTGGAGTATCGCCAGTACCCCATCTCGCCCGCGGGCCAAAGGCCCGTCACCGGACCTGGCTACTCTCCAACGACCTCCGGCAGATTCTCCCAAGCCTCCTGGTACGCCTCTCCAATGATGTCCAAGTAGCCATACAGCGTCTCCGCCAGGTCAGCCTTAGAACTTGGGACGCTGGCATCAGTGCCGTCGAACCCCGGGAGATCGAACCCAATGGCAGGCTGCGGCGCAGGTTCGTAGTAGAGCGGACCATCGGCGGCCTCCTCAACCAGGAACCTGGCCTCGGACACGGGCGGACAGGCAGCCAACAGTGCTCTCAGGCTTGCCTCCGTAATCGAAGCCGGGATCAGGGCTGTGGGGGTCGACTCGAAGCCATCCGCCACGGGCGGGGCAGGGTCTTGCACGCCGTCGAATCCAGCGTCCCGGGCGCACGTTGCCCACCGCACGCCGGCCGCCGCTACCTCTTGCTTCTGGGCCAGTTCTTCTTCGGCCGTGACCTCAGTTGGCATCAAGGGACCAAGGGTGAAACCGGATGAGGCGACACACTGACGCAGTTCTGTCGTGTAATCCACACCCATAACCACCGCATACGTGGCTTCAGGTTCGTCTAGAGAACTATATGGCTCGATCAGTTTCGCCAGGGCAGCCATGTCTTCTTCCTCCTGGCGCTGGGTTGCATCTATTCGGCTCCAAGTGAGGCAGTTACCCTCAATGCAGGTGATCGAAGGACCAGGTGCGATGATTGACGCGCCACCGCTATCTGACACCAGTACTTCAATCGGTACCCCAGAATCTGCCAGGCAGGACGACAGGTCTTCGGCGCGCCGGGCGCTGTCAGCCGTGTCCGCAGCCGACGCCGCCTGGCTTGACAGGCTGACAATGCTGTCATCACTGTCACTTGAGCAACCGCTGACCAGGCCAGCCGTTGCGAGCATCACCAAACCTGCCCCAATGCCTGCACCGGTCCGCCCAGCGCCAAGTCCGCACATTCCTGGAACTACACCTTTCCGTACCTGACTGAGCAGTGGATGCCGCGATCACTATGGAACGACGAGAGTCCGCTCTTGGTTGTCTTCTGAATGCCCGCGGGCGACCACCTGCTCTCCGTGATGTCGTAGACCCGCCTTGTACCTGTGGGGTAAACCACGAGGGTGCGGTTGGCTGGCATCGTGTAGCTGCACGAAAGGGTCGTTGTCGTTGACTTGGCCCAGGTGTAGCCGAGCTGGCCCGCCACCCAGTCGTTCTTCAAGCTGAAGGCCACCTGAATGGTGTTGGTGACGGTTATCCCAACAGACACCGAGCAGGTCATTCCGTTTCGATCCGAGTAGCATTTCCCAATTAAACTTGCATAATTGGTGTATTTCGTGTTGGTCGACTTCTTGGTGACGGTGTAAACCGTCTTGGGCACCGGCCCTCCGGCCGCCTCGGCAGACCCGGTGGACTTGAAGGCGACTCCTCCGGCCACGACCAATGTGGCAGCTAGGACCAACTGTATGAGCTTTTTCACTTGGGTTCCTCCTCCCTGCAGGAACCGGCTCTGATGCCCCCCCCCGGAACCTTCTTCCAGTTGACAGGGCGCGGGCCTAGGCAACCAGTTTCCAGAGGAGGGCCCAAGGCCGCTACGGGACTTGGGCGGCTCGTTGTCCCGATTCTGCCACGGCACGAACCGGCCAGTCAACAGCTTGGCGAGACTTGTGGTTTAGCCACTCTGGCTGGTTTACCAGCCCCAGGCCAGGGCCGTGGCAGCGGCGAAGGAACCGCCCCCCTTGGAACGGTATAGGTAAAGCTGGCCGGTCAAGTCGTTGCGGCCCACAATGTCCGCCAAGCTGTCACCGGTCAGGTCGCCACCCGCCGCCAAAGTGAAGCCACCCCAGCCCTTACCCACCTGGGTCGCAGCCTGGAAGGAGCCGTTACCCTTACCCAGATAGGCCCACAAGGTGCCGTCCGCGCGGACGCCCAAAATGTCGTTCTTGCCATCCCGGTTCAAGTCGGCCGCGGCAAAGCAGTCGAAGCCGCTCCAGCCGTGGCCCACCTCGGTCCGCCCCTGCAGGAACGCCCCCTTGCCGTCACCGGCGTACAACCACAACCGGCCCGCACTGTCGATGGCCAGCAGGTCGTTGGCCTTGTCGCCGTTCAGATCCCCGGCCGGCACAATCCGGTAAGCCGTCCAGCCGCGGCCAATCTGCACCGCCCCGCCCACACTGCCGCTGCCGGTGCCCTTGCGCAGCCACATGTTGCCGGCCGAATCGACCGTCACCACGTCCGCCTTCTTGTCGCCGTCCCAGTCACCCGGCCCGTAGATGCGCTGCCCGGTCAAGCCAGAACTGACCAGAACCTTCAACGCTCCCAAGGTGCCGTCCGCCTTGACCTGCTGCAACCGCAACTGGCCGCCCGTGGTCAACGCCAGGACCTCGCCCAGGCCGTCGCCAGTCAGGTCAGGCGAAATGGTAAAGGTGGAATAGGTCAAAGCCGGCCCCACCGTGGGCGCCTTGTCCGCCGCCGCCACCAAGTCGATGATGCCGTAGCCAAAGTGGTTATCCTTGCCGGCGGCGCCGGCATCGTGCGCCGTGCTGGTCAAGATGCTGGCCACGTCGGTGGCCGTCAAACGCGGGTTGATGCGCCACACCACGGAGGCCGCCGCAGACACCAGCGGCGCCGAAAATGACGTGCCATTATCGGTGTAGACCTGGGTGTTGGAGTTCATGAGCACCGTAACCCCGGCCCCGGGCGCGGCCACGTCGACATACTGGTTGTAGGTGCTGAACGAGGCCGCCGTGCCAGTGTTGGTGCTGGCCGCCACCGACAGCACCGGCGGATAGGCGGCCGGCCAGCTCAACGGATTGGTCACACAGTAGCCGTTGATCACGCCACACCGGGCGCCATTGCCGGCCGAAGCCACCACCAGCACGCCCTGCGCAACAACCTCGTCGATGGCCTTTTGCCACACCGTGTCCAGATCTGAAGCGCCGCCGTAGTAGCCCAAAGAGAGCGAAATGATGCGAGCGCCATCGGCCGCCGCTTGGCGCATGGCGGCGGCGATGTCCGCACTGTCCATTTCACCCCGGTCGCAATCGGTCACCTTGTAGATCAGCACCTTGGCGTCCCAAGCCGTCGAGGCCATCAAGGTGCCATTGCCGGTGGCCGCCCCCAGAATGCTGGCGGTTTCGGCGCCGTGCACCTCATCCGGGCTGTTGGGTGTCACGGTCCAGTCTTTGCAGCCAGCATCCCAGCGGCGCACCGCGCCGGTCAGATCGGCCGCGTCGGCCCGCAGGCCCTGGTCAATCGAGGCGATCGGCACCGCCTCGGCTGGGGCCGCGTTGGCCAGCCGAGGCCACACCTCGTTCGCCCTGATACCCGGATAGGCCTTCAACTCCCACTGGCTGGTCAGGGCCGGGTCATTGGGCGTGGTGCTGTAGGCCATGGTCACCACTTGGTGGACGTATTCCACCGCCTCATAAAGGCCAGAATCCACCATCGCCTGGGCCAGGCTGGCCGCCGCCTGTTCGGACGTGGCCTCGATTTCAACCAGGCCGGAGGCGGGCTGCGCCGGATCAACCGCCAGCCATTCACCTTCCGTGGTGGCCGCGGCGTCCACCGCCGCAACCTGGCTGTCCACTTCCGCCTGGGTGACCCCGGGCTTGGCGATGGCGACCAGACGGGTGCCGTCGACATCGGCCGCCGCCGGGTCCATGACCGGGGCCAGAGTCTCATCTTCGGCCGCAACGGCCGGGTCTTGTGAGGCGCTGGTGGCGTGGGCCGGCAGGCTGACGGCGCCCGGCAAAGCAACCAGGCTCAAGGCGGCAACCAATGCTGACACGCCACGCTTCATGAGTGGGGATCGCATGGTTGAACAACACCTCCAACCAACAAGGTATTCCAAGGGGCAGTGGGACCTTTCAGAGGCCTGAGCCTGTGGGGTGGGCAAGCTCACAAGTGAACGCTACCGCATGCCGCCACCGCGGCGCAGCGGCTGGCGGCAGCGGTTTGGGGGCTAACCGAAAGCCGCCCGCCTCCACAATGCCCCAATTCCGCCCCCGGGCCGCGCTCAATCCAACAACCAGGTTGAAGCCTCCAGGTAGCGTTCCGCCACCACCACCGCGCCGGCCGTTTGGGCCGCCGCCAGGCCGGGTGGCAAGGCGTCCTCCCGGTGATGACACAGCCAGCCCAGCAATTGCAGCTTGCGCAACATGGTGAGGGCGCTGGCCACCTCGATTTCCTTGTCGTCCAGGCCAGTGATCTGCGTGTAGCCCCGGATCCAGGCTTGCGCCATGGCCGGCCCGTAAGGCTCCTGGGTCAGGAACGACAAGGCGGCAGCGTAGTCCCACAGGTAGTAGCCAAAGCCCGAATCGTCAAAGTCGATCACCGTCAATTGGTCGCCCTCCGCCAAGACGTTGGAGGCCCGCAAGTCGGCGTGAATCAGGCCCCAGGTGTAGCCATTCTTGGGGTAGCCGGACATGACCTGAAGCGCCTTGAACTGGGCGGCTCCCAGCAGCGCCGCCTCCTGCGTGGTCAGCTTCGACGCCTCCCAACGGCCCCAGCGGGCAGAAGGGCCAACGATGTCGCTGGTGTCCCAGGCGAAACGCCGGAAGCCGTAGGGCAACTCCCAACTGCGGGCGTGCTTGTGCAGCAGGGCGGACCAACGGCCAATCGTCTCGTAGTAGGCGGACGGGTCCGGCAAATCCTCCAACACCGTGCCGGGCACAAACTTGGTGGAGACACAAATCCAGCCGGTGCCGGCGTTGTCCTTGATGACACAGACATAGTTGCCGCGCGGCGACGGCACCACGGTCAACACCCGGACCTCGTCAACCTGCAGCCGGATGGCGTTGATCCAGGCGATCTCCGAATTGATGGCGGACGGGCCACCCACATAGCCCGGGTGGGAGACCCGCACGGCGCCGATCGGCTGGCCGTCCAATGCCAGTAGGAAGGTGGCGTTTTCCGACACAGTAATCAAGGTCAAATCGACCCGGTCATGCTCAAGGCCCCAGTTGGCGCAAACCCCCCGGTACAGCCAATAGGGAGCCGGCGCGCCCCGGGTCAAGTGGTCAAACGCAGACAGTGACGGTTCGGCCAGTTGGTCCATCAGGCTGACTGACACGGCGGCTCCTTCGGTTCGGTCAGGGGACGGGGGACTGGTCCGACGCTACACCCCGCCCCTGGCCGGCGAACGGCCGGAAACCTGCCTTTTACCTGGCGCCCGGTCCGCGTAACCCAGGCTTTACCGGACCGGCTCACCCCAGGAAACCGGGCCTGTCACTGTTAACTACTACGGTAGAAAGGAGCTTCGCCTTGTCCCCCGGTTCAACGGTGCTTGACGCGAATGCCTTCAACCCGGCATCGGCGGTATACCTTGACCACGAAACGGCCGAACTGGCCCGCCGCCGGGCCGAACTGCTGGGGCCCGCCTACCGCCTGTTCTACAAGACGCCGGTACATCTGGTGCGGGGCGATGGCGCCCGTCTGTTTGACCCGCAAGGCAACGCCTACCTGGACGTTTACAACAATGTGGCCTCGGTGGGGCACTGCAACCCGCGGGTGGTGGAGGCGGTGGCCCGCCAGGCGGCAACCCTCAACACCCACACCCGTTACCTGCACGGCGCGGTGCTGGACTACGCCGAGGATCTACTGGCCACCACGCCGCCAGCCCTGACCCGGGCGATGTTCATGTGCACCGGCTCAGAGGCTAACGACCTGGCGGTCCGAGTGGCCCAGGCCTACACCGGGCACCGGGGCGTCATCATCACCCAGGAGGCCTACCACGGCAACACCGACCTGGTCTCCGGGCTGTCGCCCGCCCTGGGCGAAGCCCAGCCGTTGGGTGAAGCCGTGCGCACCGTGCCGGCCCCAGACGCCTACCGCACGGCCCCCGGCCAGGACGTTGGTTTGGTGTTCGCGGCCGGGGTAGCCGAGGCGATTGCCAGCCTGCAACAGGCCGGCTTGGGCGTGGCGGCCCTGCTGGTCGATTCGGCTTTTTCGTCCGATGGCGTCCACCCCGACCCGGCGGGCTTCCTGACCCCGGCGGTGGAACAAGTCCGGGCGGCCGGCGGCATCTTCATTGCCGACGAGGTCCAACCAGGCTTTGCCCGCACCGGCGCCACCTTCTGGGGCTTTGCCCGCCACGGCCTGGTGCCAGAACTGATCACCACCGGCAAACCGATGGGCAACGGCATCCCGATTGCCGGCCTGATGGCCCAAGCGCCAGTGCTGGACGCCTTCGCCCTGCGGCTGCCGTATTTCAACACGTTTGGCGGCAACCCGGTGTCGATTGCCGCCGCCCAGGCGGTGCTGGATGAGATCCGCCAGACCGGCCTGCAACGCCACGTCTGCGAGGTGGGGGCCGAATTCCTGCGTGAGTTGCGCACGGCCGCCGCCGGCTGCGAGTTCATTGGCGATGTCCGTGGGGCCGGCTTGTACCTGGGGGTTGAGATCGTGGCCAACCAGGACTCCAAGGTGCCCGATGCCGCCCGCGCGCTGGCCATTGTGGACGGGCTCAGGGAACGGCGGGTCTTGACCTCGGTGTGCGGGTCCGGCGGCAACGTGCTGAAACTGCGCCCGCCGCTGGTGTTTGGCCTGCCGGAGGTGGACTGGTTCATGACCGAATTCACGGCCGTGCTGAAGGCCGTGCGGTAAGGCTTCCCGTACCAGGGGGTCAGGTGCCCTCCTGGAGAGCGGTGGCCGGCTCCAGGCGCGAGGCCCGCAACGCAGGGGCCAAGCCGGCCAGGACACCGACCATGACGCCCGCCACGGCCGCCAGCCCCACCAGGCGGACATCCAACACCGGGGTCCAAGCCTTGGCCACCGAAATACCCAAGACCCCAAAGACGCCGGCCGCCGCACCAATCAACCCACCCAACAAGCCCACCACCACGCATTCGGCCACGAACTGCAACGCGATCTGCCGCCGGGTGGCCCCCAAGGCCCGGCGCAGGCCCACCTCCCCACGCCGCTCCAAGACCGACAAGGACATCACCACCCCGATCACCAGCGTGCCAATGCCCAACGCGACCAGACCCAGGATCAGGAACAGCGAATCGACATCGCCGGTGAGCTGCTCCCGCATGCGGGAAACCGGCGGCGGGGCCACCACCGAGAAGCCCTCACCGCCGCCGGGGTCAAGAATCTGGGGGGCCTGCTGCGCCACCAGCGAGCCGGCCCCCACCTCAATCTTGACCTGCAATTCGCCGGCCGTGGCCAGGCCCAGCCACTGCCGGGCGGTGGGCAGTGGCACCATCACGGCATCGAGCACCTCCTGGTGGCGGATCGCCCCAGAAGCGATGCCGATCACGGTAAACGAAACCCCGTTAATGAAAATGGCCGGCTGGTTGTCCACCCGGGTGATGCCCAGGGTTTCGGCCGCGCCCGGGCCCAACACCGCCACCCGCTGCGCGCCGGACTCATGGAAGGTGTTGATGAACACCCCTTGGTCAACCTGGCCTTCAACGGTCTCCAGGAAGCCGGGCGACACGGCCATCACGTCCGGTGCCCGGCCCGGCAGCGCCATCGGGTCGTTCACCGGCACCGCCGTAACCGTCTGAACCGCTTCGACCCGGGCCACCAGACCGGCCGCGACCACCCCGTTCAACCGTTCCATCCGGTCGGCCGCGTCCCACGGCATGACAGCCAACAAGCGGCCCGGGTCCATCGGGTCTTCGGCCGGGGCCACCGACAACTGAGTCGCGGCCACCGCGTCGAACCGGGCCTGGATTTGGTTGGCGCCCGTCTGGGCGAAGCCCAATGTGGCCACCAGCGAGCCGATCCCCAGCATGACCGCCACCACCGTCAAGACCAGCCGGCCGGGGCGGCCGGACAGCCCGCGGACGGCATCGGACATCACGTCCCGCAGGGTGTAGCCGTCGCGGCGCCGCCGGAACCGGCTAGCCGTTTCGCCACCCCGCCGGCCGCGCGTGCCGTGCCAATAGACCTTCACGCCGCCGTCACTCCCTCGATCCGGCCGTCCCGCATGGTGATGCGCCGCGCGGCCCGCGCCGCCACCTTCGGGTCGTGCGTCACCACCAGCAGCGTCAAGCCCTCACGATGCAGCGCGTCGAAGACCTCCAGGATGCCACTGGAGGTGGCCTCATCCAGGTTGCCGGTCGGTTCGTCCGCCAACAGCAGGGTGGGCCCGGCGGCGATGGCGCGCGCGATGGCGACCCGCTGGCGTTCGCCACCGGACAGGGTGGACGGTTTGGCCCAGGCGCGGTGCGTCAGGTCAACCTTGGCCAGGGCCTCGTCCACCCGTTCCGCCCGCCCAGCCCGCGGCAGGCCGGAGTAGGCCATGCCCAGCGCGACGTTCTCCCAGACCGTACGGCGCGCCAACAGGTGAAAGGCCTGGAAGACAAAACCGAAGGCCGTACCGCGCAGCCGGGAGCGGTCGCGTTCGTTCAGGGCGCCGGTGGCGATGCCGTCCAGCGTGTACTGGCCCACAGTGGGCCGGTCCATCAGGCCCAGCACGTTCAACAGGGTCGACTTGCCGGAACCGGAGGGCCCCATCACCGAGACATAGTCGCCGGCCGCAATCGACAGCGAGACATCGTTCAGGGCCAGCACCTGCGGCGGGCCGGCGAAGAGCTTGGAGACGTCGGTGAGTTCGATCAGCGGCCTGTTGGGCGAGGTTGCCCGCGGTGGGGCCTGGGCCATGTCCGTGGCTGTCATGAGTCCGGCGTGGCCGTCTGGGTTGGTTGACTGGCCGCCGCCAGGCCCACCACCACCAGGTCGCCCTCCTGCAAGGTGGGCTCGGCGGCTTTCACCTCGACGTAACCCTCAGCCGCCAGGCCCGTGGTGATGGTGACCATCTGGGTGGGCTGATCGGCCGCCGCCGCGCCCTTGGTCAACTCCCCCACCACCAGCTCGACCTGGGCCTGGCCGGCCGAATTGGCGGAGACGGCCGCCACCGGCACCACCAGTGAACCGGCGGCCGAAACCCCCACCACCATGGTCACCTGGACATTGCCCACCAGGTCGGAGCGGTTGACCTCGCCCAGGTCGCCCAGCGTGATGCCGACCGGGCAGCGGGTGGTGGCGGCGTCGCCGCTGCCGTTCTCCAGCGCCGCATAGTCGCAGATCGAGTCGATGGTGCCGTTGACGCTCAAGCCGGTGTGGGCCAGCAGCACCGCCGGGCCGCCCACCACCAGCAGCGCGGCCTCGCCGGCCGAAACCTGAGCGGTGACGGTGATCTCGGCCCCGGATAGCACCACCGCGTCATCGGCCACCGCATCGAGCGGTTGGTCTGCCGATGGCGTCCCAACGGTCTGCCCCAACGTCACATTGACCTCGTCCACCCGGCGGGGCAGGCCGGACACGAAGACCATTTCGCCGTAGGGGGCCGTGGTCCAAGCAGCGCGGGTGGCCGCCGTCAGGGTTTCTTCCGCCCGGGTCACCTGCTTGTCGGCTTCCTGGTAGCTTTCCTGGGCGGCATCGGCCGCTGCTTGCGTGCTGGGGTCTTCCGCGCTGATGGCGGCCCGCGCCTTGCTCAGGGCGGTCCAGGCCCGGTCGCGGGCATCCTTGGCGTCCTCCACCGCGGCCGCGGCGTCGCGCACCGCCTGGTTCTTGGCCTGGTCGTCCGAGCCGGGTGGCGGGTAACCGGCCTCCGTGTACAGCGCGGCCACGGCGGCGGCCAGGTCGGCGTCGTATTCGGTGGCCCCCTCGGTGCCGGCCGCATATCCCAAGCCGGCCAGTGCGGCCCGCAACTGGGCGACATCGGGCCCCTGGGAATCCGGGCCCAGCGAGCGATAAGCCGGGAATTCGCCCGGCAGCACAAAGACCGGCCGGCCGGAAACCTCCAGCAGAATGGTGCCGGCGGTGATTTCCGCCCCTTCTTCCGGCACGTGGCCCGTCACCACCGGTGCTTGGGCGCCGTCCGGGATGGGCGGGTTGACGGCCACCGGGTCGGCGTAAACCACGTCCGCCCGGGACACCACCGTGGAAGTGATCTGGCGGGCTTCGACCCGGGCGGTGATCAGCCCGGCCGCCGGCGGGGCCGCGTCCGCTTCCGCCTCCGCCGGGGAACGGATCAGGCCCCGCAACGCGAAGCCCGCCCCCAGGCAGACAATGGCGATGATCGCTACCACCCAGACGGCCAGGCCGCCCCGGGCCAAGGTGCCCCGGCGTTTGGACGCTTTGGCGGTCTTGGGGGGCTTGGGTTGTTTGGGTTGTTTGGGGGTCTTGGTTGGTTTGGTGGCCTGGTTGGCCTGGTTGGCC
>JAISTN010000337.1 GCA_031272565.1 Bifidobacteriaceae bacterium | reverse complement strand
TCGGTGCCGCCGTGCCAGAACGACGGCGTCTGCGCCAGCGTCACCGTGGCCAACGCCACCGTGTTCATCCGCACCCGGTCGTCCAGCGAGGTAGCGGTGGGCAGGCGCATCGCCAACTGGTCCCACAGCGTTTGGCCGTCGTGGGCGTCCACATAGGTGATGACCTCGTCCGGTTGGTCGGCGTAGCCCACCGACGCACCGTTCCAGGAGTAATCGTTGCCGCTGATGGTCAGGCCGTTGGCCAGCGGCAACTGGTAGCTGCGCAACGCCCCGGCCAGGCCGTAACGGACGGCGTCATTGCTGGAAGTCTCATAGGGGGCACCGGTGGCGAAACCCTGAGCTGTCATCGGGCTTTGCGAGCCGAGCACGGCGTCGCGTTGCCGATTCGAGAAGGTGCCAATCCCGGTGCCCCCCAATTGTCCGGCGGTGGCCTGTGTGAACAGCGCGTTGTTGGCCACCTCACCGAAGTTCCACCCCTCGCCGTACAGGTAGATCGACTGCCCGTCGATACCGTCCTGCGCCACGGTCAGCTCATCCAGGGCAGCCCGGATCGCCAACATGGTGTCCTTGGAGTGGAAGTCCATCAGATCGAAGCGGAAACCATCCACGTGGTAGTTCTTGGCCCAGTTGACCACCGCGTCGATCATCAATTGTTCGGCCATGGCGTTTTCGGAGGCGAAGTTGTCGCAACAGGTCGAGTTGTAGACACAGCCGGTGCCGTTCAGCCGGTAGTAGTACCCCGGCACAATCTTGTCCAGCACCGACTGGTCGCTGGCCTGGCCGGAGGCATAGGTGTGGTTGTAAACCTGGTCCAGAATGACCCGCAGGTTCAGGCCGTGCAGCGCACCGACCATGGTGCGGAATTCCGCACTGCGGGCGCCGCCGTCCTGGTGGCCGTCGGTGGCGTACGAACCCTCCGGTGTCATCCAGTGGTACGGGTCATAGCCCCAGTTGAAGCCGTCCCGGTTCTTTACAAGAACCGGGTTACCGGCGGCATCGGTACCAATCTGCTGGAACAGAGCCGCCTGCTGGTCGGCGGAGTTGCTAGCCGCACTGGGTGTGGCCACGGCAACTTGGTCAGTGCGCATTTCCGGGATACTCGCGATGTCTTGGACGGGCAGCAGGTGCACCGACGTGATGCCGGCTTGGGCCAACTGGCGCAACTGTGCCACACCTGCGCTGTCTGCTTGTCCGAAAGCTGCATAGGTGCCCCTTTCCGCTGCCGGCACCGACTGGTCGGCGATGGAGAAGTCCCGCACGTGCAGCTCATAGATGGTTTGGTCGACCCCGCGAATGGCGGCGGGAATCGGGTTGGAGTATTCGGCCGGCAGGTAGGCCGGATCCGTCAGGTCGACCAGCACCGAGTGGGTCGAATCGACCGTCAGGGCCGTCGAATAGGGGTCGGTCACCGAGTTGGTGGCGACCGTGTCATACAACGAGGCCTCGGCCGGCGGCAAGGTTTGCCCCGGCCACAGCGCCTTAGGCGGCACGTAGACCGTGACCTGGTACTTGTAGGCCCGGTCCTGCCAGGACCCTGGACACGCGCCGGCCGCCGGGTCGGATTGGGCCACGGTCCAGATGCCTGTCGCCGGGTCTTCCGCCAACGGCACGGTGCAGGCCGCGGCCCCCGTCCCGGCCGTGCCAGGCCACAGGTCGACGGCCACGGCGGTGGCCGTGGGCGCCCACAGGCTCAGGGTCGCCACGCCGCCCGGGAAAGAAGCCCCCAGGGCCTGGCCGCCGCCGATGGCGCCGCGGGCCGCCCCCGCATAGAGCGCATCCAGCACACCCTGCGTCTGTACACCGGTCAGCTTCAGCAGCTTGCCCTGGGCGGTGCGCTGGGCCACCACCAGCTCACCCTTGAGTAACTGTTTGGCCACCGCCTCGGTGACCGTGTCCGGCAGCTTCAGGGCCAGGTAGCCGCTGGCCAGTTGCGGCAGCGCCTCCACCTGAGCGGAGGTCAAGCCGGTGGCCACCCGCGTCAATGGGTAGACCGTGGGGCCACCAGGTGTGGCGGAAGTCAGGGCGTGGCCGTTGCCGCCGATGCCGCCCGCCGGGTCGGTGGCCAACTGCCACTTCAGGGCCGCCGGGTCGGTGCCGGAGGGCACCAGGGCGGTGGGCCAGGCCAGGGTGGTGGCGTCGACCCAGTAGGCCCGCTGGTTGTCGACCGTCTGGGCCGTGCCGGCCACCGCGGCGCAACTGAAGCTGGAGGCGTCCCAGTTGTCCCGCGGCGTGTAGTTGCACTCGACGTAGTCGCCGGTGGCCGGCACCGTCAGAGAGGCGTTGCCGGAGGTGGGGTACTGCTGCTTGCCGCTCCAGGTGCCCCAGCCGTGCAGCGCCTTGATGTCATATGTACCGGCCGGCAACTGGTCGGTGGCCCAGGTGTAGGTGCCGTCATGGTCCGGGTCATGCATCCACGTCTGGACACAGGTGGTGGACCAGTCGCTGCAGCGGTTGGGTGAACCAGAGGGCAGGCCGGCCGTCAGCTCGTCCAGGAAGTCGCCCGGCAACAGGATGGGGTTGTGCAGGGTGTTGAAGAAGTCGTGTGTCACCGGGTCGTAGAAGAACGTCACCGTGTAGGTGCCGGCCCCCATCGAGTAGGTTGAGTTGGCGCCGTTCCGAATGCCAAAGGCGCCGTAGTTGGTGGCCCACGTGCCGTCCAACGCCACCTTGAACTCGTAGTTGCCGCCCGGCACGTTGTCGAAGGTCCGGGTGTAGAGGCCCAGTTCCTCATCCCACTGCAGGGCCGTCTCCGGGCAGGCCGGCTCCCAGATGTCGCAGGCGCCGCCGCTCAGGGCCACCTGGTGGTTGCCGGGAATGTTGACCATGCCGGTGTTGGAAGCGGCCGGCGCCCCCTGGGCGGTTCCCACCGAGGCCCAAGTCGAATCGGCCCCCAGGACGGTGACGCCGCCGGCGCCATCGGCCCCCACGGTGATGGCCCGGTATTCCAGCAAGCTGCCGGCCGCATAGGCGGACACGTCGTGGAACACCCGCGGGCTGGGCCCGGTGGCGGTGCCCAGCCACTGCCAGGTGGTGGCGCCCACGGGCCGCACCAGGAAGCTGGTTTCAGACCAGCGGCCCTGCGGCACCTGGGCCGTGATGGCGGCCAGGCCGCTGACGGCCGAGCCTTCCACGGGCAGGGCCCGCACCTCGCCGCCGGCCGGCAGCGCCGCCAGCGTCGAGCCGGCCCGCAGCACAATCACGCCCAAGGCCGGAATGGTGAACGTCAGTTGGCCCGCGGCATCGGCCTGCACCGTGGTAGGCAGCGAGGTGTCGTCGCTGTAGACCGCCTGGTAGGTGGCGC
>JAISTN010000319.1 GCA_031272565.1 Bifidobacteriaceae bacterium | reverse complement strand
CTGCAGTGGGCCACCGCCTACGAAGTCTGGGTGCGCCTAGCGGGTGATGAAAACCACCAGACATCCACGCCGGTGCTGGTGATCCCGAAGGTCTACACGTCCTATCAGCCACCCGTGTGGGACGACGTGTTGCAGATCAACTACCAGGCCGAAACGATTGAGTTCAAGGCCGGCTACAACCCCGGTGACTACGAGGTCACGGTGGACGGCGCCGTGACGGGCGCCAACGGCTCGCTGACCGCCCTGGCGGACAAGGCTAGCGGTGGCTCCATTGGCCTGAAGCGCCAGGGCACCAGCGATCCCACCCAGGGCCCGCAGGCGGTTGAGGCCACACCCAAGGCGGTGGCTGGCCGCCCGGCGGCGCCGGACACCAACGACTTCGCCACCAGCCCGGCCAAGACGCCCAACCGTCCCACTGGCGTGATTGTCGAGTTGAGCGCCACGACGTTCGAATACCGGCTGCAGGGCGCTGTCGGCACCTGGAAGCAGGTGACGAGCGGCCAGGCCAGCAACGTGGCCTACGGCACTTACACGGTGCGCTACCCGGCCACTGCGGCGGCCTTCGCCTCCGCGCCGTTGACCCTGAGCGTGGGCGCGGAGACGGTCGAATATGAGGTCACCTGGATTACCAGCGCTGCGGGTGAGGCCGCCGTGGCCTCGCTGGTGGCCGAAGAGGTGGGCGTGGGCCCGCTGGAGACTCAACCCAGCGTGGTGGCCGGTGGCGACACCGTCAAGTTCACCGTCACCGCCGCGGCCGCCGTGCCGGATAGCTGGCTGGAGTTCCGCTGGAACGCCGGCGGGGCGGACGTGGTGCACACGGCTGAAGGCTCGGCCGCTGTGCCCACCGACCAGTTCGAGACCCCGCCAGTCACCTCCAACACGCAGGTCTCGGTGCGGGTGGGGGCCTGGTTCAAGCGTTCTGTCAGCTACCTGCCGAACGGCGCGGAGGGCACCATCCAGCCCACAGCCAACACGGCCGCCGACCCGGATTACGACGTGACATTGTCCGATGGCACCGGGTTCAGCCGCAGCGGCTACCGCTTCATGGGCTGGAACACCCAGGCTGACGGCCAGGGCCAGGCTTATGAGTCAGGCGCCGCCTATACCATGACCGACACCAGCTTGACGCTGCACGCCCAGTGGGCCTCGACCGCGGCCAAGCTGCTGTCGCTCAGCGGGCAAACCGTCAAGGCCAGCGGTGGCGACGGCAGCCAGGCCAGCCCCTACCAGGCCGCCGTCGGCGTGGCCAATGCGGTCACCGCGGTGACGTCAGCGGCGGCCGACGTGTCCAACCTGGCGGCGGTGGCGCTCTATACGGACAGCGCCTACACGACACAGGGCACCGTCACCCTGGCCACCGCCGGCCAGCCGTACCACGCCTACGTCAAGGTGACGGCGGAAGACGGCCTCACCATCACCTACTGGGATGTGGCCGTGACCAGGGCCAAGAGCGCCGACAAGACTCTCTATTCGCTGGCCGGGCAGACCTTCAAGGCGGATCAGGCCGCTTACACCGTGGACTACGGAGTGGCCGGGCTGTCCTTCGGTGAGCACGGCAACGTGCTGGCGGCACCCCTGGCGACCGTTACCCTGAACGGCGCGGCCGCCGTCAACCTGGCGGTGGGGGAGAACGCCATCGCCGTGGTGGTGACGGCGGAAGACGGCTCCAACGTGACCTACAACTTGACCGTGACACGCCAGCCCTCCGGCGAGGTCAAACTGGTGGCCGTAGGCGGGGCCGAGGTGGTGTTCGCCAACCCGGATGAGGACGGCAGCGGTTCGTCCGCCGGCGCCCCGGTGGCCGGCACGGCCGCGCCCACCAACTCGGTGACCGAATTGACAGACGGCAACCTGGCCACCGAGACCGACTCGGGTGCTACGGCTAGCCTGTGGAACAGTGATTTCACGTCACCGGTGGCCGATCCAGTGGCGTTGGTGCCCAGTGTCCCGGTGGTGATCTTCGTTAAGGTCACCTCCGGTGTGGGCGATGCCTACTACCAGGTGACCGTCACCCGGCAGCTTTCCACCGACGCCTCGCTCTACTCGGTGGCGGGCCAGGACGTGTCCGGCCAGGCCGGCCCGCTGGAGATCACGGTGCCCTACGCCGTGACGCAGATCACGGCGGCCGATGTCGTGGCCGCCCCGGGTGCCACCGTCCAGGTGACGGGTGAGCCGGTGGCGTTGACGGCCGGCACCAGCACCGTCGTGATGATCGAGGTGACGCCGCCCGCAGGTGCGCTGTCCGCTATCACCTACCAGGTCAACGTGACCCGTTCCGGACCGCCCAACCAGGCGCCGGTCGGGCTGGACCCTGTGCCACCGGTGAGCGTGCAGGTGGGCCAGACCGTGGCGGTACCGGTGGCCGCCGTGGCCACCGACCCGGACGGCAATGACTTGGTCTTCGGCCAACTCAGTGCCGCTCCGGACAGCCAGGTCGCGACCGCCGCCCTGGCCGCCGGCAACCTGACAGTGACCGGCGTCAAGGCGGGTTCGACCTCCTTCAAGGTGGTGGTGACCGACACCAAGGCCTCGGCCCAGGTGACGGTGCCTGTCACGGTGACGGCACCGCCGTTCACCCCCAAATTCTCGGTGATTGCTTTGTCTCCGGACTTGAATGGCGATGGCCGCGGTGAAGTCC
>JAISTN010000299.1 GCA_031272565.1 Bifidobacteriaceae bacterium | reverse complement strand
AAGCCCGCACGGCGCCGAGCATGGTCACCAGGTCGCCCGCTGGCAGCACCGTGGGTGTCCCGCCGCCAAAGAACACGGTCGCGGCTGCCCACTTGGAGGCGCCCTCCCGGCCGGACTCGCACTCGCCACCTTGACGCCCCTCAACGCCCCGCTGCCCCAGCCACCGGCGGGCCAACTCCATTTCAGCAACAGCCAGCCCGGCATAGCCTTCACCGGTCCCAACGTAGGTGTTGAAGTCGCAGTAGCCGCAGCGCCGCCGGCAGTAGGGCACGTGGACATAGACTTGGAACGGCCGGCCGCTCACTGCTCCGTCACCAGGCCGGCCCCCAAGATCCCCCAAGGGCAACCCCACCGCCCAACCTACTTCTTCTTGGCTTCTTCGGCGTTGGTCAGGGCGGCGATGAAGGCCTCTTGGGGCACTTCGACGCGGCCCACCATCTTCATGCGCTTCTTGCCTTCTTTCTGCTTTTCGAGCAGTTTCCGCTTGCGCGTGATGTCGCCGCCGTAGCACTTAGCGAGAACGTCCTTGCGCAGTGAACGGACGTTTTCGCGGGCAATCACGCGCGCGCCCACGGCCGCTTGGATGGCAACTTCGAATTGTTGCCGGGGTATCAGTTTGCGCAGCCGTCCCACCATCAGGACACCGTACGCATAGGCTTCGTCCTTGTGCACGATGGCGCTGAAGGCGTCGACTTGTTCGCCTTGCAGCAAGATGTCGACCTTGACCAGGTCGGCCTCTTGCACGCCGGCTTGTTCGTAGTCCAAGGTGGCATACCCGCGGGTACGGGATTTCAACTGGTCAAAGAAGTCGAAGACGATTTCAGCGAGGGGCAACGTGTAGCGCATTTCGACCCGGTCGGCGGACAGGTAGTCCATGCCTAGGATGGCGCCGCGGCGTTGTTGGGTCAGGTCCATGATGGCGCCGATGAACTCGGAGGGCGCCAGGATGGTGGCCCGCACCACCGGTTCGCGCACCGATGCGACCTTCCCGGAGGGGTATTCGGAGGGGTTGCGCACCTCGACTTCGGTGCCGTCTTCCATGGTCACCTGGTACACCACGTTGGGTGCAGTGGAGATCAAGTCGAGCCCAAACTCGCGTTCCAGCCGTTCGCGGATGATCTCCAGGTGCAGCAGGCCCAGGAAGCCGCAGCGAAAACCGAACCCCAACGCGGCGGAGGTTTCGGGTTCATACCAGAGGGCGGCGTCGTTCAGCTTCAACTTGTCCAACGCGTCCCGCAGGGCGGGGTAGTCGGTACCGTCGATGGGATAGAGCCCGGAGTAGACCATTGGTTTGGGGTCGCGGTAGCCGGCCAGAGGTTTCGAAGCTTGGCGTTCGTAGCCGGTGACGGTGTCGCCCACCCGGGATTGGCGCACGTCTTTGACGCCGGTGATGAGGTAGCCGACCTCGCCCGCGGACAACCCTTTGGTGGGTACCGGCTCCGGCGAGATGACACCAATTTCGAGCAGTTCGTGCTGGGCCCGGGTCCCCATCATCCAGATCCGTTCGCGCGCCTTCAGGGCCCCGTCAACCACCCTGACGTAGGTCACCACACCGCGGTAGGTGTCGTAGACGGAGTCGAAGATCAGGGCCCGGGCGGGGCCGTCGGCGTCGCCGGTGGGGGGCGTGACGGTGTGCACGATGTCGTCCAGTAGCGCCTGGACGCCCTCGCCGGTCTTGGCGGAGATCAGCCTGACGTCCGATGGCGCCGCGCCGATCAGGTTGGCCAGTTCCTCGGCGTACTTCTCAGGCTGGGCGGCGGGTAGGTCGATCTTGTTGAGGACGGGGATAATGTCGAGGTCGTTCTCCAGTGCCAGGTACAGGTTGGCCAGGGTCTGTGCCTCGATGCCTTGGGCGGCGTCGACCAGTAGGACGGCCCCTTCGCAGGCGGCCAGCGACCGCGACACTTCGTAGGAGAAGTCGACGTGCCCGGGCGTGTCGATCATGTTGAGGGTGTGTTCAACGCCGTCTACGACCCATGGCATGCGGACGGCCTGGGACTTGATGGTGATGCCGCGTTCGCGTTCGATATCCATCCGGTCCAGGTATTGGTCCCGCATGGTGCGCTCGTCGACCACCCCGGTGATCTGCAGCATGCGGTCGGCCAGGGTGGACTTGCCGTGGTCGATGTGCGCGATGATGCAGAAGTTCCGGATCAGTTCCGGTTTGGCGCGCGTTGACACAAGGGCACAGTTTACTTGGGTGGCGGCGACACGAAGTCGATCAGCTCTTCGACGCGCCCTAGCAGGGCGGGTTCGAGGTCTTGGTAGCCGCGCACGCGGCCCAACAGTTTGGCCCAGGCGGCACGCTGGTCGGGTGGCCACCCAAGGCGCTCCAAGACGCCGGCTTTCCATTCTTGGCCACGTTCGATCCGGGGCCAGGCTGACAGCCCGACCCGTTCGGGTTTGATGGCTTGCCAGACGTCCACATAGGGGTGGCCCAGGATCAGGATCGAACCGGCGGGGCAGGCGGCGGCCACTTCACCGGCGATGCGGCTCTCCTTCGATCCGGCCACCAGATGGTCAACCAGGACGCCCAGCCGCCGCTCGCCATCGGGCGCAAACTCGGCTACCCGCGCGGCCAGGTTGTCGACGCCGTCCAGCATTTCGACCACCACGCCTTCCAGCGCCAGGTCTTCGCCCCATACCCGCCCAATCAGTTCGGCGTCGTGGCGGCCTTCCACCCAGATCCGGGATTGGCGGGCCACTTTGGCCTTGGCTCCGGCAACCGCCCGGGAGCCCGATGCCGTTCGCCGGGGCTCGGGCCCACCCGGCCCGGCCGCCCCGGGAGTCACCAGGGTGACGGGCTGCCCGTCGATCCAGAAGCCACCGCCCAACCGGAAGCTCTTGAGCCGGCCATGGCGGTCTTCCAGCACTACCACGTGCATGCCGCCGGCCTTTTCAACGCGCACGATGGCGCCCACCCAGCCGGTCTCGACGTCTTCGACCACCAGGCCGGCTTCGGCCGCGACGCTCGCCGCGGTGGCCAGCCGGGGCGCATGCGGGTCGTGGGCCAGTACGTCGGGCCCATAGGGGTCGCGGCTCATGCGCTGGCCAGTAGCCGTTCGGCCAGGTCGGCCGGTCCGGACGCTGCCTCGACCATCTCACCCACCTGCGCCTTCGATCCTTGGGCAGGTTCGGGCAGCACCACCCGGGCGGAGCCGCCGTCCCACGCCAAGGTCAGCGTGTCCCAGCCGGCTTGGGGTACCCCGGTCCGGCCGAATCTCCGCACGGCCTGCCCTTTGAGGTAGGCCCGGCTGCTCGCCGGTGGCTCGCCGGTGGCGCCGGCCACGGCTGCCTCGTCGAACAGCACCTCGACCGCGCCGCTGGCTTCGACCCGCCGGAACAGGGAGCGGGCGGGGTTGGTGTCGCTCCATTGCAAGTCCGCTGCCGCCAGTTTGGGCGCCGCCCAAGTCAGGCCGCCGCGCCGGCGCAGGCCGTCCAAGAGTTGATACTTGGCCACCCATTCGATCTGTCGGCCCAGCGCTAGCGGCTCGCTGGCCAGACCTTCCAGTAGCCCGGCCCACCGCTCCACGATGTCCCCAGACAAGCCGGCGCCATCGGCCACGGCCGTCAAGTACTCCCGCTGCAGTTCCACCGCGGTGGCCGTTTCGCCATTGGCCAACGCCAACGGCCGCGTCACGGTCAAGTCTCGCGACACCTCATGGAACGCGGCGACCGGGTTGGCCAGTCGCACGCGCTCCACGAACTGGTCGGAGAAGGCTCCGGCTTCCATGGCGCGCAGCACGGCCAGGCAGGTGCCAACTCGCAGGTAGGTGGCCACGTCCATCAGCGTGGCATCGCCCACTATGACGTGCAGTCGGCGCCACCGCGCGGCATCGGCGTGAGGTTCGTCCCGGGTGTTGACGATGGGCCGGTTGAGCGTGGTTTCCAGGCCGACCTCGGCCTCGATGTAGTCGGCTCGCTGTGAGAGCTGGAAACCAGCCTCCTGGGACCGCTGCCCCAGGCCCACCCGCCCGGAGCCGGTATAGACCTGCCTAGTGACCAGAAACGTAGTCATGACTGAGACGACGTGCTCGAATGGCACCGCGCGAGCCACCAGGTAGTTCTCATGCGTGCCGTAGGACGCCCCCTTGCCGTCGGTGTTGTTCTTGTACAGCGACACCGGCGTCCCGGCCCGTTCCAGGCCGGCAGCGGCCCGCGCCATGATCCGCTCCCCGGCCTTGTCCCACAGGGCCGCCTCCCAGGCTCCGGCCACTTCCGGCGTGGCGTATTCGGGATGGGCGTGGTCAACATAGAGCCGCCCACCGTTGGGCAACAGCACGGCGCCGGGCCCGTTGGACAACCGCGCCGCCGGCCGTAGCGCGCGCCCGGCAGCCAACGGTTCCACCCGCAGCGCGGCGCCGCCCCCGGCACCCTCATCACCCTCCACACCAGGCGCCGGCCGGGCAGGGTCATCGGTCAACAGCGAGGGATGCGCCGCGGCCCGGTCCAGCCGAAAACCGCGGGCGTCGTTCAACGGGTCCTCCGAACCGTAGTCCCAGGCCGCCACCTGGTCCCCCAGCATCCCCTTGTAGGCTTCTACCACCCAGGTGGACAGCAAGACGGGGTTAGAGGACGGCCCCAGCACGCCGTATTCGGTTTCGATGCCGCAGAACCCCTGGCCGGGGCCAATCTCAAAGCTCAACCGACCGCCCCCCATGGGCCAAGGTGCGCATGAACACAATTCGCTCGCCCTTGCGCCCGGACACCCGGGCCCAGTCGTCCGGGTTGGTGGTGCCGGGCAGGTCTTCGTTTTCGCCTAGTTCGGCAGCCATCCCCGCCAGCAGCATCTCGGTGGTGATGCCGCGCAGGCCGCCATCCAGCACCGACTTGACCGCCAGTTTCTTGGCCCGGTCCACGATGTTGCGGATCATGGCCCCGGAAGCGAAGTCCTTGTAGAACAGCACTTCCCGGTCACCGGATTCGTAGGTCACTTCGAGGAACCGGTTGTCTTCAGAGGTGGCGTACATGGCCCCCACCACCCGCTGGATCATGGCGGCAACGGTGGCCGCGCGGTCGCCATCGTGCGCCGCCACTTCGCTGTCCGCCAGCGGCAGCGTGGCCAGCAGATACTTGCCGAAAATGTCGGCCGCACCGGCGGCATCGGGCCGTTCGATCTTGATCTTGACGTCCAGCCGGCCGGGCCGCAAAATGGCCGGGTCGATCAGTTCCTCCCGGTTGGAGGCACCAATCACGATCACGTTGTCGAGTTGTTCCACACCATCGATCTCGCTCAGCAACTGGGGCACCACGGTGGTTTCGACATCCGAGGAAACACCGGTGCCGCGGGTTCGGAAGAGCGACTCCATCTCATCGAAGAAGACCACCACGGCGCCGCCCTGCCGGGCCTTTTCGCGGGCCCGGGCAAAGATGGCCCGGATGTGCCGTTCGGTTTCGCCAACGTACTTGTTGAGCAGTTCGGGGCCTTTGATGTTGAGGAAGTAGGCGCCATCACCCAGGGAGCGGGCCACGGCCTTGGCAATCAGGGTCTTGCCGCAGCCGGGCGGGCCGTACAGCAGCACGCCTTTCGGGGCCCGTAGGCCGTGTTCGCGGAACAAGTCCGGGTGGGTGAAGGGCAGTTCGACGGCATCGCGGATTTGGGCGATTTGGGCCCCCAGGCCGCCGATGTCGCTGTAGGACACATCCGGCACGTCTTCGAGTACCAGGTCTTCGACGTGGGACCGCTGGACCACTTCGAAGGCGAAACCGGAGCGGGTGTCGACGGCCAGGGTGTCGCCCGGCCGCAGCCGGACCCCCAGCAGTGAGCCGGCCCGCCGGATGACGTGTTCTTCTTCGGCCCGGCCCACCACCACCAGCCGGTCTTCGCTCAGCACTTCCTTGACGGCGGCCACTTCGCCGGTGCGGTCGAAGGCTTCAGCCTTGATCAGGGACAAGCCTTCACCCAGCACCACGGTTTGGCCGGGCAGAAGCGCCGCCAACTGCACCTCCGGCCCCACGGTGACCCGCAGGCGGCGGCCTTGTTGCACCACGTCGACCGAGCCGTCGTCATTGGCCTTGAGGAAATGGGCGTAGGTGTTGGGCGGCTTGGTCAAATCGGCCACCTGTTGGCGCAGGGCGGTCAGTTGCTGCCGGGCACTGACCAGGGAGTGGGTCAGCCGCGTGTTCTTCTCCTCGAGCGAGGCGGCGCGTTTGACCTGCCGGTCGTAGGCGGATTCCTCGGATGCCATAGGAAAACCCTAGCCGTTAGGCCGGTGGCGCTGCCCTCATCATTGTCCGCCGTCGTCCGGCTGGCCAGCCGGTGGCCCGCCGGCCTGGTCTTCT
>JAISTN010000235.1 GCA_031272565.1 Bifidobacteriaceae bacterium | reverse complement strand
CAAGAGGTCGCCAAGAAGTAGGCCGCGCGCCACCTAGCGGCCCCAGCGGCCCAACGCTGGGCGCCGCCCACTAGATGTGTCGGGGCGGCTTCGGGATCCAATGGGGGCTCCCGATGCCGCCCCGACGCTACTTGTTGGCCGGTCCGGCTGGGTACTCTCGCCTCAGCCAGGCAAGGCCATCGCAGCCGCCCGAATCGACCTCGCTTGGCCCCCGGCTCTGTCCGCTCTTGACCCGCTGACCGGGTGCCTCGCAGGCCCCTTCAGGGGCCGGACGTGCGCAAAGGCATGGGGAGACCTCCCCATGGACAACCGGTTTTGACCTCCTTAGGCTGGTTGGCATAAACCCCTCCAAGGGCCGTGACGGTGCGGCCCAGGGCCCAACGAAAGGCCAGTTCGATGTTCGATATTGCCAGCGGCGAAACCGCCGCCCGTGAGGCGCTAGCCAACCCCGCCACCCCCGCGGAGGACCTGGCAACCATTGCCGGTCACTTCAGCAGCTTGACACCACTGGTGGCAGCCCATCCCAATCTGTACCCGGACTTGGCCACCTGGCTGAAGAATCTGGGCAACCCGCTGGTCGATGCCGCCTTGGGGGCGCGTGAGGCCCGCGAGGCCAAAGAGGCGCCGGCTCAAGCGGCGGCCCAACCAGCGCCGGAGCAGGCTCTCGCCCAAGCCTGGCCGCCAGAGGCCCAGGCCCAGCCGGCCCAGGGAGCACCTCAGGGCTACCCGCCCGAACTGGCCCCGGCCTACCAGGCCCCCGGCGCGTACCAGCCCCCGGCCCAGCCGTACCCCCAGCAACCGCCAGCGCAGTACGCCCAGGCCCCCAAAGCCAAGGGCGGCAAGGGCAAGCTGATCATGATCATCGCCATCGTGGTGGTGCTGGCACTGGCCGCCGCGGCCGTCTGGTTCTTCTTCCTGCGCGACAAGGGCGGTTCCAGCTCCACCAGCACCAGCGGCCGCCTGGTGGCGGCCGACCTAGCCGAAGAACCGGATCTGGGCGACGAGATCGTGGCGGGTGACCTGTTGGAGGGCGACTTCCGGGAGGTCAAGTTCTCTACCTGGATCGATGACGGCCACGTGTCGGTGTTTGGCGTGCCCGGCCTTGTCCTTGACGACGATGACGAACTGCAGGCCGATGGCGACAGCGCGGTGGGCCTGGTGGACGTGCTGAAGGGCGAACTGTCCTGGCAGGTCGACCTGGCGGAGGTGACCGGCTGGGATGCCGTCACGGTGGACGCCATCGCGGCCGACTTTGAGGGCGCCATGGTGGTCAAGACCAGCAATGCCCTGGACAGTGACGACGACCCACAGTTGGTGGCCATCTCCGCTTCTGGCGAGGTGCTGGGCGTCCGCGAAGGTGGTTCCGTGGGGGCGGCTCGGGGCGGCTACGTGGTGATCAACGATGACGGCGAGTTGACCGGTGTCAAGACCAGCGAGTTCGAGGACGACATCTGGACCGCGGATACGTTGAACTCGTCCAACACCTCCATTTACTCGACCACCTATGATGGCGCTTTCTACGCTCTGACCGAGGACGGCCTGGTGGATGTCAAGACGGGCGACCCGTTGGGCATTGGCGACGACGCGGATGAAGAAGACCTGTCGTACCACGCCATGGAAGGCGGCGTCATCTTGCGTTGCGAAGATGCCGGTGACGATGGCTGGGCGGCCATGTTGTTGAGCGCCTCCAGTGGCGATGAACTGTGGGATGACGAGGTGGAAGGCGCCTCTTGCACCTACACCCAGCACCTGGACGGCATCGTGCTGTTGTTTGGGTACGATGACGACCGCTTGCATGGTTATGACGACGCTACCGGCGAGGAAGTCTGGAAGACCAAGATCAAGGACCGCGCCTGGATGGGTCAACTGCCCAATGGCCGGGCGGCGGTCGATTCTGGGCGGACCACCAACGATGACGGCTATCCGGTGGTGACGGTCAGCATTGTCGAACCCAAGACCGGCGAGATCCTGGTCGAGGTGGACAATGTCGACGCGGCCTGGATCCTGGCCGGCCAGAAGACGATCTACTCCCGGCTGGGTGATGAGTTTGCCGCCTACTCGATTGACCCGGATGGTGACGGTGAAGAACTGTGGGCGATGGAACTGGATGCCGATTTGGCTGACGACGACATCGCCATGAACGGCCGCGGTGGCCGGCTGTGGCTGCACATCACCACCTATGAGCAGGTCGAGGACGCCTATGGCGACACCATCGAGGTGGCCGAAACCGACACCATTTGGCAGATGGTCAACTGACCGTCACTTGGGCCCTGACCAGCCAATAGACTGTTCGGGGTGTGAAGCACACGGCCGCGCCTAGGCGGCCACCGATAAGGAAGGTCTTGTCCGACATGTTCGATCCTTCGCTTGGAGAAGCGGCGGCAGTTGAAGCGTTGAACGATCCGGGTACCTCAGCCGAGGACCTGGCGGTGATTGCCGGGGCGTTCCCCCAGTTGGGGGCGCAGATCGCGGCCCACCCCAGCCTGTATCCGGGCCTGGCCGAATGGCTGGGGGAGTTGGGTGACCCGGCGGTCGATGCCGCCCTGGCCGCCCGGGAGGCGTCGGCAACGCCAACCGCGGAGGGCGCGGCCGAGCCGGCGGGGGAGGCCCAGCCTGCAGCCGTGCAGCCCGCGCCGGAAGTGGCGCCGGACTTTGGCCCGGCTCAAGACGCCACTCAGATTGTGGCCCCGCCGGTGGTGCAGGACGTGGAGATCAAGCGAGGGCGCCGGGCCCGGGCCGATGAGCCGGCGCCGGACCAGGCGGCCCCGGGCGGCTTGTTGGAGGACTCGTACGACGAGGCCGATGACGCCACCCGGATTTCGGCCCGGCCGCCGGTGGCAAGCCAGGCCGAGGCGGTGGCCGAAGCCCCGTCGGCCCAGGCCGCCCCGGAGTGGCCGCAGCAGGGCCCACAGCAGCCGGCTCCGCAGCAGGCCCGCTCGCCGTTCGCGCCGCCGGCCGAAGGCGAAGTGGCCGGGGCGGCCCAGGGCTACGCTCAGGCTTATCCGGCCACCGGGCCGCAGCCGGCCGCGCCCGGCCAGCCAGGGCCGGCCCCGCAGGGCTACGCGCCGTACCCGGCCGCCGCCCCCCAGGCCTACGGTCAGCCGGCCTACGGTCAGCCGGCGCCCGGCCCAGCGGCCCCCAAGAAAGGGCACAAGAAGCTGTTCTTGATCATCGCCATTGTGCTGGTGCTGGCGGTGGCGGCGGCGGCCGTTTGGTTCTTCTTCTTCCGCGACAAGGCCCGCTCTGGCGCGGACGCCCAGGCGCCGGACTTCACCGACAAGCCGGCCCTGAACGAAGGGGTGACGGCGGACAGCCTGCTGGAGGGCGATTTCGAGACCGCCTCATTCGTGTCCGAGTTGGGCACGGGCTATTTTGCAGTGACAGGCTATCCGGATTACTCCGGGCTGGTGGATGCGGCCTATTCCGATTGGTATGAGGGCTACGACGAAGACTATGAGGCGGGCTTTGCGGACGGCCAGAGGTATGCGGCCGCGGAAGATGACTACGACATTTGCTGGGACAGCGATGACTGGCAAAGCTGTGAATATCCCGACTGGGACGACTTCTACAAGAGTGACGCGGAGGGCTACGACGACGGCTTCTACGACGGTGTTTACGGCGACCACGGCGACAGCCAGGAGATCGCGCCAAAGACCCCGGACGGCCCGGCGGCGGTTGGCGTCTATGACGCCCAGGCGGGCAAGTTGTTGTGGCAGGCGGATCTGAAGGCTGCCAGCGGCTTCGAGGCACCCTACGCCAGTTCGTTCAGCGGTGCGGGAGGCGGCGCAGTGGTGTTCCAGGTGACGGACGAGGCCGATTTCAGCGATGAGCAGGCGACGCTCTACGTGGCGATCGATGCTTCCGGCAACGTCACCGGCACGCGCGACGAC
>JAISTN010000024.1 GCA_031272565.1 Bifidobacteriaceae bacterium | reverse complement strand
CGCGGCTGGTATGCCGATTCCAACCTGACCACGCCATTCGACTTCAGCACCACGGCCGGCCTGGTCGACATCACCGTCTACGCCAAGTGGGAGTCGCATGACCACAAGGTGACGTTTGTCGACGCGGACGGGTCACCGCTGGCCTTGGACGGCTCGGACGAGCACGGGGTGGAGAACGGCGGGGTCTTCAACTTCTCTGGCCTGACCATCGCGGGCCTGCGCTTCCAAGCCGGCCTGCTGAACGATGCCGTGCGCGGCGCCTTTGTGGGCTGGGACTACCTGCCGGCCGGTTCGACCACCAAGCAGGCCTTCCCGCAGGACACCAAGATCTACAAGGACTACACCTTGTATGCCCGCTGGAAGACGGAAGGGCTGTACGCCTATTACCACGACGCCAACGGCACCACCATCTGGGTCGACAAGGGCGTGGAGGATGGCGGCTACACGCAAGGCGCCTTGTTGACGGTGCGAGATCCGGTCGATGACCCGGTCCTGGACACAGGCTGCCTCCCAGGCCATGACTTCATCGGCTGGCGGGTGGGCGGCAAGGGCCAGGTCTACCAGGTGGCCTCGACCTTGGAGATGCCCGGTGCCTCCGCGCAACTGGAGGTTTCCGGCGAGCCGCACCTGTACGCCTTCTGCCTCTCACCGATCGAGTCCAGCCAACTTGTGACGGTGCGGTATGCCTCCAACACCGGCTCGGGGACGGCCTCGGGAGCCGATGTCGACGGCGACGGCATCGACGACCGCAGCTTCCTGATGGTGCGGGGCAACAACGTCAACACCTTGACCCAGGCGGAGGCGGTTGGCTTTACCCGCACCGGCTACAAACTGGCCGGCTGGAAGACGGTGGCCTCGGACCCGGACGGGGAGTATCCGCTCTACCCGCTGGGCGGCGAGTACATCACCGGCAAGGGCGTCCAGACGCTCTACGCCGTCTGGGAGGAGCTGCAGGCCGCCATCACCTATGAGGTGGCCAACCGCGACCAAGGCACTGTCCAGTTGACCGGCGCCAGCGGGGACGGCAAGGCGCTGGTGCACGAAGCGGTGGGCTTGATCACCGGGCAGCCGGTCGGTGCGGTGGCGACGGCTGCCGAAAACTACACCTTTGCGGGCTGGTACCGCGACGGGATACTGATTACCACCGACCCGGTCTTGGTGCCGCAGCGCGCCGATGAGGCCGAGATGTGGGCGGACGCCAAGTACGTGGCGGTGTTCGACACCACCATCCAGGTGACGTTCATCATCCTGTACCCAGCCGGCACCGAAACCGTGGTCAAGGCGGTCGCCTACGGCATGCCGGCCGCCGCGCCGCATATCACCGTGCCGGAGGGTTACACCTGGCTGGGCTGGGACAAGGCCTTCGACCGGGTGACCGAGGACATCACCGTGACCGGCTCGTTTGCGGTCAAGCAGTACACGGTGCGCTTCGTCGACCATGATGGGACGTTGCTGAGTGAACAGACGGTGGCCCACGGCGCCAACGCCACGGCCCCGCCGGATCCCACCTGGTCCGGCCACGTCTTCAGCGGCTGGGACCGGTCCTTCGCGCGGGTGGTGAAGGACCTGACGGTGACAGCGCTGTATGACCGGACCGTCTACACGGTCAAGTTCGTGGACCATGACGCCAAGGTGCTGGCCGAACAGAAGGTGCCGCAGGGGGCGGAGGCGACCGCGCCGGACGACCCATCCTGGGCCGGCCACAAGTTCCTGGGCTGGGACAAGGACTTCTCCAACATCACCTCTGACCTGACCGTGGTGGCGCTGTATGACGAGGTCTTCTACACGGTCAAGTTCGTTGACCACGACGGCAAGGTGCTGTCCAGCCAGCAGGTGGTGGAAGGCGGCGCCGCCAAGGCGCCGGCCAACCCGACTTGGACCGGCCACACCTTCAGCGGCTGGGACAAGGACTTCAGCAACATCACCGGCGACCTGACGGTGACGGCGTTGTATGACCAGGTGCTGCACAAGGTGACCTTCGTGGACCACGACGGCACGGTGCTGAAGGTCCACCAGGTGCCCCACGGGGGTGCGGCGGCGGCGCCGGATGAACCGACGCGTGAGGGCCACGAGTTCGCCGGCTGGGACAAGGATTTCTCGGTTGTAACAGCGGACTTGCTGGTGACGGCGCTCTACCGGCCCCTGTCGGATGCCACCGACGACCCAACTGGTGACCCGACCGATCAGCCCTCGGGCGGCCAGCCGGGCCCCACCCCAACCGGTGGGTACTCCTGGACCGGCACATCCCTGCCGTTTACCGGCTCGAATTCGACCGGGCTGTTGCTGATCGGCTTTGGCATTCTGCTCCTGGGCGGCACCCTGCGCTGGGTGTCCCTGGGAAGGCGGCGCGAGACACGGCCGCCGCGCCCATAAGTGTGCCTGGTGCCGGGCGGTCTCTGGGGGGATGATCGCCCGGCACCAGGTGCTCCAGCGAACAGGGGCCGGGGACGGGCCGGCCGTAGGCCGGCCCGCGGCCAACCCGGCTGTGGCCTGGTCAGAAGACGGTCAACACCACTGTGGTGCCCATCCGGACGTATTCGCCGGCGCTGGGGCTGGACCGCTGGACCAGGTTCAAGATGACGCCCACTGGTGCGTTCTTTTCCGGCACCAGGCCTACGTCTTCCAGTTTCTGGGCCGCGTCTTCATAGCTCAGCATCTGGACTTCCGGCACCTCGACATAGGGCAGGCCCGTCGACACCACCACGGTGATGGTCTCGCCGCGGAAGGAATCGCTGCCGGCCTCCGGGTCCTGGCGGATGATCAAGCCCTCGGCCACAGTGGTGGAAGGCTCAGAGTCGCCCTCTGCCACCGACAGGTCGAACGGTGCGGCCGAGCGCCGGGCGTCATCGACCGTTAGGTTGGTCAGGTCCGGCACCTCGACCGGTTCCGGGCCGTCCGAAACGGTCAGCGTGATGGGTTCGTTGTGCGGCACCGTCTCACCGCCATCGGGCTCCATCGAGATGACCTGCCCGGCCGGGATGCGGCCGTTCCATTGGTGCACGTAGGTGATCTCGCCGTCCAGGCCGGCCGCCGCGATGGCCTTTTCGGCCGTCGTTTGGTCGACCCCCACAATGCCGCTGTTGGGGATCACCTTGTGCTCAATGCCCTTGGATACCACCAGCGCCACGGTCGAATCCTTGGCCACCTTGGTACCCAGCGGCGGGTCGGCCTCCATGACCTCGCCGGCGGGCGTTGTGTCGGAATAGACCGACGTGATGGTGGCCGTCAGTTCTAAGGGCGCCAGGTCCGCCTCCGCCTGCTGCTGTGTCAGGCCCACCAGGCGGGGGATTGCCACCTTGGCGCCGGGCCCGGCCAGGTAGTACCAGCCGGCCACGGCCCCGGCGGCCAGCAGGGCGATGATGAACAGCGCGATCAGGAAGTTGCGCACCCAGTGGGACCGTTTCTTGACCGGGGCAACCGGCACCCGGGAGGTGGCCGTGCGCGGCCGGCCCGTTGGCGCCACCGGCCCTTGGCCGGTGTCCGGTTTAGGCGGCGGGATGACGGCCAGCGGCAGGGCTCGCGTGCCGCCCGTCCGGTTGCGTTGCCCAACCCGGGTGCCGCCGGTACCGGTCAGTGGGTCCGTCGCGCCGTCATCGGGCAACTGGGCCCCCGGTGCCAAAGCCGAGGTGGGCGCCAAGACCTCCTCTGACGCCCCCTTGGGGCCAGTTTCGGCGGCGTGGCGGCCGCGGGGACGGGCGGCGCCGGTGGACGAGAATTCATCGTCCAGCACCGCGTCCGGCGGCAAGGCGGCGGCCCGTTTGGCGATTTCGGCCGGCAGGGCCTGGCGGGCCGCCTTGACCAGGCGCTGCGCTGCCACGGCGTCCTCCGGGCGGTCGGCCGGGTCCTTGGCCGTCAGGGTGGCGACCAGTTGGTCGATCTCCGGCGGCAGCCAGTCGACCCGGCTGGACGGTTTGGGAAAGTCGCCGTGGACGTGCAAGAAGGCCACCTGGATGGGCGCTTCGCCGGTGAAGGGCTGGGAGCCGGTCAGCAGCTCGAACAAGACCACGCCGGCGGCGTAGACATCTGTCCGGGCGTCGGCCGTGCCCTCCGCCACCAGTTCCGGCGACAGGTAGGCGACGGTCCCCAGGACCACGCCCGATGACGCCGCCGTGACCTCAGAAACGGCCCTGGCCAGGCCGAAATCGGCCACCTTGACCTGGCCGCCGCCGGAAACCAAGATGTTCTCCGGTTTGATGTCGCGGTGCACAAAGCCGGCCGAGTGGGCCACGCCCAGGGCGTCCAGGACGCCCGCCATCAGGTCAAGGGCCTTGCCCACCGGCGGCAGGCCGGCCCGGCCCAGTACGGTACGCAGGTTGGGGCCGTCCACCAGCTCCATCACCAGGTAGGGTGATTCCCCCCATGTGCCCTGGTCGTAGACGCCCACAATGCCGGGGTGGATCAGGCGGGCCGCCGCCCGGGCCTCGCGCCGGAAGCGGTCAATGAACTCTTGGCCCTCCGCCAGGTGCGGGTGCAGCACCTTCAACGCCACCTCGCGGTCCAGCCTGAGGTCGTTGGCGCGGTAGACGGTGGCCATGCCGCCGCGCGCAATGCGCGCGGTAATGCGGTAGCGACCGTCGATGGTCACACCGATTAGGGGATCGTGCACGGGCTTGGCCACACGGCGATCCTATTAGGCCTGGCAAGCCGGGGCCGGTTCGCCAGGCCGGGGCTAGGTGGAATTGCCGTTTCGTGGGGCCGTTGCGGGTGTTCGGGGGTGTTTCAGGCCGGTAGCACGTCGACGATGGTGTCGCGCAGCGTCTGGCGGGCGGAATCGGCCACCGGCAGCAAGTCGAGCCGCGCCAAGGCCTGGCCGATCTTGCTTCGGATGAGCGCCTCGACCTGGGCGGCGGCGCCGGCTTGGTCGAGGGCCTGGCGCAGGTGGGCCACCCGGGCGGCCGCGGGTAGCTGGCCGTCGGTGCCTGTCAGGTGCGCCCAGAAGGCCGTCCGGGCGTCGCCTTCCAGCCGGCTCAACGTGAGGCCAGCCAGGACGGTCAGCTTGCCCTCCGCCAGGTCTTGGCCCACCGGCTTACCGGCCTGGTCCGGGTCCCCCAGAGCGCCCTCCAGGTCGTCGCGGAGCTGGAAGGCCTCGCCCAGCGGCAGGCCGAAGTCGCTGAGGGCATCGCAGATGTCTGGCGGCAGGCCGGCCGCGGCGGCGCCGATGGCGAGTGGCGTGGCCACGGTGTAGCGGGCGGTCTTGGCCCGGATGGTGGCCCAGGCTGCCTCGATGACCCGGTCGGGGTCGATGGGCTCGTCCCAGGGCAGGGCCGGGCCGGCCGTGTCGAGCGCTTGGCCCAACATGACCTCGGTGCAGGTGGTGTGGAAGAGGTTCGAGATGTAGGCGCGGCGGCCCGGATCGGCCTGCGCCAGGCCGGCCGCCAGGGCTTGGCTGGAGGCCAATTGGACCAGGTCGCCGGCCAAGATGGCCAGGTGTTGGGACAGGGCGTCCAGGTCACCCCGCCAGGCCGAATCGTGCGCGGCTTGGCGGATGGCGGCATGGACCGAGGGGTGGCCGCGGCGGGTGTCGGCCTGGTCGATGATGTCGTCGTGAACCAGGGCGGCGTCATGGAACAGTTCGATGGCGGCCGCCAGTTGGACGGTGGCGGCTTGGGGGAGTGCGGCGGGGGCGGTACCGGCGCCGCCCACCTCCCAACCGCGCCAGACCAGCCGGGCCCGGACCGACTTGCCGCCCTGGCCGGCGGTGGCGATGGCCTGGTCCAGGATGGCGGCTGGCTGGCCCGAGAGGTGATTCATATTTCCCTGGTGGCGAGCCAGGGCCTCCTGCCGGGCGCTGGCGACCTGTCCCAGGAACTCTGCGGCGGACGGTTGTGGACTCACGCTGCCAAGAGTAGCCGGTTCGGTTGGGGCTGCCGGGGAGCGGCATCGGCGGCCGTTGGAATGGTGTGTGTGAAGGCTGCCCTTGGCGGGGGAGTGGGTGGGCGGTTGTTGTACGGTTGGGACATGTCACGGCGGGTATTGGACGCGCTGGCCAGTGCGCGGCCGGCAGTGTCGTTCGAGTTCTTCCCACCCAAGGACCAGGCCGCCGAGGCTTTGCTGAAGGCCCGGGTGGACGCGCTGGGGCCGCTGCAGCCGGACTTTGTGTCGGTCACCTTTGGGGCCGGCGGCGGGGGCGGCGACCGAGCCGAGGCTTCAATTGCGGCTACCAAGGCAGTTGGGCAGGTGACCCTGGCGGCCAGGGTGGCGCACCTGGCGTTGGCCGGGCAGACGGTGGCGGATTTGCAGCGGGCGGCCGGCTGGTTTCTGGAAGCTGGGGTGGAGGGCTTCATGGCGCTGCGCGGCGACCCGCCGGATGGCCCAGGGGGGGCCTGGGTGGGCCACCCAGGGGGGTTGACCTACGCGGTCGAGTTGGTCGAGTTGTTGCGCCAGGTGACCGCCTTGCCGGTGGGCGTGGCGGCCTTTCCGCACGGGCACCCCACCGCCCCCAGCTTGGAGATCGATGCCCGGGTGCTGGCCGCCAAACAGGCCGCCGGCGCGGACTTTGCAGTGACGCAGGTGTTGTTTTCGGCCGAGGCGTACCGGGCGTTGTTGGACCGGGCGGAGCGGCACGGCGTGACCATGCCGATTGTGCCGGGCATCATGCCGATCACCGCCCGGTCAAAGGTGGAGAAACTGGAGTTGTTTTCTGGGGCGGCGCTGCCGGGGCCGCTGGCGGTGGCGTTGGTGAAGGCCGGGGGAGTGGCCGGGGCCCAGGAGCGGGTGGGGCTGGAATGGTCGGTCGAGTTGGTGGACCAGTTGCTGGCCGAAGGCGCCCCCGGCGTGCACTTCTACACCCTCAATTCTTCTGAGGCGACGCAGCGCATCTGCGATACGTTGGGGCTGAGGGGGGCGTTGGCAGGTAGCTGAGGGGTGCCGGTTGGCGTACCGGGCAGGGGTCCAAACGCCGATAATGCTTCATCCACAGGCCGCAGCCGGTTTGGCGTCTGGGGGGTCAATTATGGGCCAAGCTGGTGCGTCATGAGCGTTCCAGTGATCAAAGGCGCCACCGGCCTAGACGTGGTGGCAGCGGTTCCCTATTGTCTGGGCTTCGAGCCCGAGGATTGCGTCGTGGCGGTGGCGCTGATGCCACCGCGCGGCCGGCTTGGCCCAATGTGGCGGGCCGATCAAAGGGGTCTGCGTGATGCTCACGTGGGCCCGGATCTGACCACCACCTTGGCGGCGATGCTGCAAGAGGTGGGCGCCCAAGGCGTGTTTCTGATCCGCTACGCCCCGCCGGGGGCGCCGGTGGCCAGCCGCGATCCGGGCCTGCGGGCCGTTCAACGTGCCTTGAGGGGTGGGCCGCGCACCGAAGCCGTCTGGGATGTGGTGGGTGACACCCTCTGTGAGCTGCACCCGGTTGATTTGACGCCGCTTGGCGACGTGCACGGCGTGGCGGCCTTGGCTGAGACGCAGACGCGGGCTCAGTTCCAGGCGATTGGCGCCAAGGAGCCGTTGGGGCGCCGGTCCGACCTGACGCGGTTTGACCCGCCACCGGAGGCGGCAGCCCGCGCCGCCCGCCGGGCTGAGCGCCGGGCGCTGGATAAGCTGTCCCGGGCTGGCCAGGAAGCCGAACTAACCGAGTGGCGGCTGGAGGCGATCGCCCTGTGGCGGGAGCTGGTTGAACAGTTGCGGGCCGATCCGGCGGTGGCGCTGGAGCCGGCCGTCTTGGGCCGGGCCGGCGCGGCGCTGTACGACTGTGACAGCCGCGATGCCGTGGTGGCGCTGCACATGAAGGAGGCGGCGGACTGGCCGGAGCGGCTGGCCTCTGGGCGGGCTTTCCTACCGCCGTTGCTGGACCCGGAGGTTTCAGAAGGGGTGGACCCGGCGTTGGTGGACACCACGGACCGCTTGTTCCGGGAAATCATCGCCTACCAGCCGCCCCGGCGCCGGGCGCGCGCGCTGACAGCGTTCGCCACGGTGCAATGGTGGGCCGGCAATGGCGCCGCCACCCAGGAACTGGCCGCGGCGGCCCTACGCTGCCCCGAACCGCCGTCCTTTGCGGAGGTGCTGTTGTGCTCAGCCGCGGCCATGCTGTTCCCACGGGTCCTGAAAGCCCGGGCCGAGGCGGGCCGTGGGTTGGCCCGGGGAAAGGGCCGGGCCCGGGGCACGGTGCGGGGAGGAAGGGCCGGCCGGGGCCAGGCCAGCGGCAGGCCCCAACGGGTCGCTTGAGGCAGACCTGGACCGGGCGGCATCCAGGGGTCTGTTGGTGGTTGAGTGAGCCACGGCCAGGAGCGGGTGGGCTTGGGTTATGCCGGCCGCCAGGTACTTCCCACAAGGCTGTCCCGACAGCCGCCACACTTCCTGCAACACCACCAGCGCGTCATAGGAGTTCTTCCTGGGCCGCGGTTTGCGTTTCTGCTGCCTGGCAGCGCCCTTCCGGACCGCTGCCACCCGGATCGCCCGGCGGGCGTGATCACGGGTCCAGCCAGTCACCTCAACCAGAGCGT